>WSNH01000011.1:0-4258 GCA_013316135.1 Clostridia bacterium | reverse complement strand
ATACCGTTATGTCAATAGAAATTCAAAATTTTATGCGCTTATCTTTATTAAATATTTCTTGAATGCGCGTTATATTCTTGTAAGTTTTTACTATCATTATCAAAAGTCGAGAATAGGCGTTGCAAGCCTCTTATCTTGCAAATACTATGATATCTTCAAGCGTAACGTCGCAGAGTTGACAATATACGTAGAGATCTTCTATGGATATGATAGACCGTGCGTCTTCCCAATTTGCAATTTGGGAGTCGGACCATCCCACAACAGCGCGGGCGAGTTCGCTTCTTGAGATATGGTTGTCCATCTCAAAAGTGCAGGTTGCGCATTTTGCTCCGCCCTCGCAATAAGTTTTGCTGTCCTCTTGGCTTCTGCAATATGCGCATACGTTTTTAATTAAGTTTACATTGTGTCGTCTCAAATATTCGAGATTTTTTCCGGTTTTTATCCAATCAATAGTTCTTCCGCAAAACTGTTTCATTACATTACTCCGATTTTTTATAGTTTTATTATAACATATAAAAATCATCTTTTCAATAAATTTTTACAATTTAGTCTAACGCCGCGTCGACAATCACTCTCTTTCATTTAGCATCAAGCGATTATTGTCTTTTTTAAGCAATACTAAAGACGCAACTGTAAATATTAGCACAAATATGCTTGCCGTCGCAATGCCGCCTTTTAATCCGAGCGACGACGCGTCAGATACGTAGCCGACTATACTGGGGCCCAACGTACAGCCTATATCTCCTCCCAAGGCGAGCAGTGCAAACATTGCGGTGCCGCCTTGCGGAATATTCTTGGACGCGGCGTCAAGCGTGCCCGGCCACGTTATGCTTACGCAAAATCCGCACAGCGCGCAGGCTATCAGACAAAGTAGAGAAGAATTGCTTGCGGCGGCAATTATATAGCAGAGCAGACACCCGGCGCCTGCAATCGGCAGTATTCTCTTGATATGAATTTTATATCCAAAAAGTCCATAAAAAAGTCTGCCCAGCCCCATTAGCAAAGCAAAACTGAAAGGACCGACAAGATCGCCCATTGACTTATTGAGGTTGAGCCCTTTTTCGGCAAAATACGATACCCATTGACTTATTGCCTGCTCCATAGCTCCTGAGCATAAAATCAGAATTAAAAACAGGAAGAACATTTTGTTTTTTATCAGACCTTTAAGTCCTATGCTTTCTCCTCGTTGTTCGTTGAGAGTAGAACAAGGCACAAGACAAAAGAATATAGCGTTTATTATTGGTATAATGGCGAAAGAAAACGTTAAATATCGCCATTGGGTTCTATCGAATACAGTAAAGTACAGCACTGTCACCAACACTATCGACAGATATCCAAAACTATAAAACGAGTGTAAAAGAGATAGTTTTCCTTCTTTTTGATTGGGTATCGCCTCTACTATCGGAGACGTAATAACTTCAAGCATACCTCCGCCCATTGCCATAATAATTATTGCTATGACCAGACCTGTATACGGATTAAGTAAATAGGGCAGTATTCCCATAAGAGCGGCGCCTAAAGCCACGAAAGCGTGAGAAATTATCATCGTAATACGATAACCGATTTTGTCCATAATTTTTGCGCTCAATGCGTCCATTATAAGTTGCACTATAAATGTCAGCGTAATAAGCGCGGTTAGTCCGGTGAGAGATATTGAAAATTCGTCTTGAAAACATACGAACAACAACGGCGGCAGATTGATTTCGATTGCTTGAATTGCGCTTGCGACGCAACAGGAATTAAAGGTATGTTTATAGTTTTTCAGTCTGTTCATTTATATGTAGTTCTCTTTTTATCGTAAAGTTCAAAGCGCGGTATTGTGACTTGTCGTCGTTTTATTATATGAAATAAATGCGTATACTAGTTACTATAATCCAAGCGCAATAATTACATTATTTTGCGATAACTATTCGTACGTATTAGACTCTTTTACGTCGTTAAAATCAAAATGGCGTCGCCGTCACGTAAGTTAAATAATTAGTCCGCCGTTGACGGCAATTATTTGACCTGTGACGTAACTTGACTTATCGCTTGTCAGCCATAATACCGCGTCGGCCACGTCCTGAGGTTTGCCGACGCGCGCAAGCGGAACTTCTGCTATCACTGCGTTTTTTTCTTCTTGCGTCAGATTAGAATTTATATCCGTGTCTATGAATCCCGGCGCAACGCAATTTACTCTTATGCCATTTAATGCAAGTTCTTTTGCAAGGGCTTTTGAGAAGGCTATCACGCCGCCTTTAGTAGCGGAGTAGACGCTTTCGCAACTTCCGCCAACCTGTCCCCACATAGACGATACAGTAACTATATTGCCACTCTTTTGGGTCAGCATAACTTTGCTTGCTTCTCTGCAAAGAGTAATACAGCCAATCAGATTGGTATTGATTACGTTGGTTATATTTTCGTCATAAAGCCTCGTTTCAACAACCTTCGTACCCATCGCAACAGCGTCAAACATCTCGTCGCATAAGTGCATAACAAACGTCTTTGATATATTTTGTTTTGTATCTTTCATATATTCCTCTTTTCACTAATCACAAATAAATACGGATATAGACCTGTCGACTGCGCTTGAGATGACATAAAATATGTCAACAGATTTCTTATCGGTGTGACAGATAAATCCTAAATCCTTTTGTCTAGCCCCTCTTCTTACCAAACTTCTTCATAGAATAATTGAGTTCGTCTTCAAACATTTGCGTAAGTTTGCTTTTCTTTGATTGAATATTGCCCGACTTTTTCTTTGACTTTGATTTGTTGTTTGACGAATTTGATTTATTATTTTTATCATTATATCTGCCGTCTTTGATATTTTTTGACTTATCCTTCTTTTCTTTTGAATACGACGCGCCGTTCTTTTGCACGGGAGCGTTTTGCTTTTTAGGTTTTTCTTCCTCTTTTGCCTCTTGAATGGTCACTTCACGTTTTCCGAGCACCACTCCTTCGAGTTTAAAAAGTTTGCCTTCGCACCCCTTAATTACCGATACGAACGAATAAGTATCGCGTATCTTGAGATCGGCAATTTCGTATATTTTCAAAGGCGTATACGTCAAAAGCAACTTGGTAAGGCTGTCCTTATCGAGCAAATCTCTCTTGCCGACGTTGAGGAAAAATCTGCTCTGGTTGCCGTGAAAATCCCTAAGTCTGTTGGATCCGTCTTTAGGCATAGTGTAACTATCGGAAATCACCCCTATATCCTTATATCTAAGCGCATTGTCGACTTTGCGTTGATAACTTGGAATATAGCCTACCTGAGCGCTGTCTATCAGGGTATACGCAACGCCTTCCTTACTTGCCCTGGCAGTTCTACCAATACGGTGAACGTAAAAATCTTCATCTGTCGGAGGGTCAAAATTTATTATTGCCTGCACTCCGTCTATATCCAAACCTCGCGACGCAACGTCGGTTGCCACCAAAATTTTCAACTCTTTTGCCTTAAATCTCTTGAGTATCTGCGTACGCTCGCTCTGTCTCAAATCACCGTGCAAAAGCGCTGCTTCTCTCCCCTTGGACTTGAGCGCGCAAAAAAGTTTGTCCGCTCTGGTTTTCGTATTGCAAAACACTATGACAAAATCGTATTTATTTCCGTCAATAATTTTCAGCATTGCGCCAAGCCGTTGCGCATCCTTCACTACACAATAATATTGTTCTATCTTTGGTGTATCTTCGCCGTCCACCGACGTCTTGACAAACGTGGGATTATACAAAAGTTTTTGAATAAGAGTATTGATAGATTGCGGTATAGTTGCCGAAAAGCACAGTCTTTGCGCCTTGCCAATCTTTCCGTCTATTTTTTCAATATCTCCCCTAAAACCCATATCCAGCATTTCGTCGCACTCGTCAAGTACGAGATAACTGACGTCGCCAAGTTTTAAAGTTCTCCTATCTATATGGTCAAGCAATCTGCCGGGAGTGCCGACTACTATCTGAGGTTTTTTGCGAAGACAAAACAGTTGTCTTTGAATGTTCTGCCCGCCGTAAAGCCCTGCTACGCGCACTCTCTCGTAATACTTGCAAAGACTTTGAATTACTTCGCAAATTTGAATGACAAGTTCTCTCGTCGGACAGAGGACCAATGCCTGTACGCAAGACGCGTCTCTGTCTATCTTGGCAAACATCGGCAATACGAAAGCAAGAGTCTTGCCCGTGCCGGTAGGCGCCTGCGCAACCACGTCTCCATCTTTTAGCGCAATAGGGATTACTTCGCGCTGAATATCAGTGGGAGTAAGAATGCCTTGTTCGTCAAGACTCTTTATTATTT
>WSNH01000194.1 GCA_013316135.1 Clostridia bacterium | reverse complement strand
GTACTATCATCTTTTGTCGGGTGCTGATCTGCCAATAAAGAGTCAGGACTATATTCATGATTTCTTTCAGCGTAATGCAGGAAAGGAATTTGTTGGATATTGGCAGAGTACGGAACATCAGAAGGATCTGGACCGTAAAGTCTCACGTTATTATTTGTTTACTAAAAGTTTGCGTCCTAATGATAAGTGGCATGCTTTCACTATATTTTAATACGTTGTTCATTTCTTACGAAATATTTCATAAATAAAGAGTATTGACATTTGGTTATTTTGTGATGTAAAATATAATATACAAAATAGGCAATCAGCCTTATTGGAGAGGATATTAAGATGGCGAAAGATAAGAAAAGCAAAGGCGCGCCTGCTAATAATGCCGGCAGACCCACGGGCTCGTATAGCAGTTACGCTACGAGTGGCTACGGCTACGGCGGCGTTGGCGGAGCATACGGCAGAAGCCCATATGGCGCAAATGCGCAACAACCACATTCGGCTAACGGCGTAGCAAATTCTGTCGCGCAAAACGGCACGAAGGTAGAGAAAGTCGATTTGCCGGATAAGGCAAATATGACCAGGAAGCAAAAGAAACTTGCTAAGAAGAGTAAAAAATTCGACGAGACGGATTTGAGATGCTATCCGATGACCGTCGGCGGCTGGATTGGCACGTTTATCTTGCTTGCGCTTCCGCTCATAGGCGGAATATGCGCAATATGCTGGTTCTTCGGAGTTGGCAATAAAAGCAGAACGGCTTGGGTGCGCTCATATGTCGTAATTATGATTTTGATAGTTTTGGTATTGGGTATCATATTGGGCTCCGGATATGCTGTTATGTCCGGCAAAGCCAAAGCGGAAGGATTAGAAGGCTTCAATGGAACTTTATATTATATGGCTTGTGAAGTCGTTGATATGTTCTCAAGCGTAATAGGAGATGCGGATGCAGTAGCGGCAGTAAAGGATAAGATTGCGCAAATACTGGGACTGAAAGACAGTGAAGACAATACTCCAAATGATGGATCTCAAGAAGGTAATAACGAAAACGGAGAATTTAGCGATCAATACGCATAAAATCAATATCATAGACAGACTTCCTTTCGGGAAGTCTGTTTTTCTTTGCGCAATGAAAAGTCTATGCGAGTTCTTTTGACTCCGAATTACAAGAATGTGTTAAAATTTTGTCAAATTTGACTGTGTATATAGGAATTTTACTAAAAATACTTGCCAATACAATAAAATGTTGGTAGAATAGTAAATGTGCGATTAGTGCAACATATAAAAGATATTTATTTTTGGAGGAACAATATATTATGGCAAATGTAAAAGTTGCAATCAACGGTTTTGGTCGTATCGGTCGTCTTGCTTTCAGACAAATGTTTGGCGCAAAAGGTTATGACGTCGTTGCAATCAATGACTTGACAAGCCCAAAGATGCTTGCTCATCTCTTGAAGTATGATTCAACACAAGGCAACTATGCAAATGATCACACTGTTGACAGTTGCGAAGCAGTTCTCAATGAGGACGGCACTGTAAAGGAAGAGGGCTACATTGTAGTAGACGGCAAGAAAATCACGATTTATGCAAAGCCGAAGGCAAATGAACTCCCTTGGGGCAAACTTGGCGTAGACGTAGTTTTGGAGTGCACCGGTTTTTACACCTCTAAGGCAAAGGCTCAAGCGCATATCGATGCCGGCGCTCGTAAGGTTGTTATTTCTGCTCCGGCAGGCAACGATCTTCCTACCATCGTTTTCAACGTAAATCACAAAACTTTGAAGGCTAGCGACAATATCATTTCTGCTGCAAGTTGTACGACAAACTGCTTGGCTCCTATGGCTAAGGCTCTTAATGAATATGCTCCTATTATGTCTGGTATTATGACCACCGTTCACGCTTACACCGGTGACCAAATGCCTCTTGACGGACCTCAAAGAAAGGGTGATTTGAGAAGAAGCCGCGCTGCCGCTTGCAATATAGTTCCCAACAGCACGGGCGCTGCAAAGGCTATCGGTCTCGTTATTCCAGAACTCAACGGCAAACTTATAGGTTCTGCTCAAAGAGTACCTACCCCGACAGGTTCTACGACCATTTTGGTTGCAGTAGTTAAGGGACAGGCAACAAAAGACGGTATCAATGCTGCTATGAAGGCTGCCGCTACTGAGTCTTTTGCTTACAACACCGATGAAATCGTATCTAGCGATATTATCGGAAGCAGATTTGGTTCTATCTTCGACGCAACTCAAACTATGGTTGCTCCAATGGAAGATGGCAATACTCAAGTACAAGTTGTATCTTGGTATGACAATGAGAATTCTTATACAAGCCAAATGGTAAGAACTATCAAGTACTTTGCTGAATTGAAGTAATAGATATTATCTAATTTTAAATACCGCTATCATAAGGTAGCGGTATTTTTATGCAATCTTGTTTTAAATTATAAAAATCACAAATACGCAATGCGGAGAATTATGGCATTGCGTATTTTTTATTCAACTAAAATTCTAATTTAATACGGATTTTTCACAATTCCAAAAAAAGTATACTTTTACTGACTGCCTGCGAAAAGGCGTA
>WSNH01000193.1 GCA_013316135.1 Clostridia bacterium | reverse complement strand
TACCTTTTTTTGTAATTTCGTCTATAAATCAAAATTTGTAAAGGATATAACAAACATACAAATTTTGGTATAGAAGAACCTTGGGTATAGAAAATTCTATAAGTACAGCGGAAAAGAAAAGGTGAAAGTATAATTCAAAGTGAGAAATAGACTTATGTATGTCATTTCGACCGAAACGGAGAAATCTCAAAACAACTTTGTCATTTCGACCGAAACGAAGTGAAGTGGAGAAATCTCTATCTTTTTATACTGATTGAGACCTCTCCACTACGGTCTAGGTAACATAAACGCATTAGATTTCTCGACTACGCTCTAAATGACATATTTGTGTGCGAATGTCAATGACATAAAATAAAACTGCTCTAAATTCGCTTGTCAGTTCAATGATACGCCCTGCAAAAGATTAAGATACTTTGCCAGCATCTCGTCATACTCAGTATAGATACTGCCCTCTTGCATAAGATTGTCGGCGATGTCTTTGCACTCTTCGATAAGTCTTTTGTTGATAAATACACCTATCTTGCCGCTGCCGCCGCTTTGGTTGACGCCCAAAAAGTCGCCGTAGCCTCGCATATCGGCGTCTATCTCGGCAATCTTGAGACCGTCGCGGTTGTTTTGGAGAGCGTTGAGGCGCTCATTTTCTTCTTGCTTGGAAGTGTGCAAGAAACAATATGACTTGATATTGGGATTTCTGCCTACTCTGCCGCGCAATTGATGGAGCGCCGCTAAGCCGAATCTATCGCTGTTGAGCACCGCCATTACGCTTGCGCGTTGACTGTCAATGCCGACTTCTATAACTGAAGTCGCGACGAGCACGTCGATATCTCCGGCATAAAATCTTGCCATAATCTCGCTCTTTTCTTTGTCTTTCATACTGCCGTAGACAAGTCCGACGTTGAGTTCGGCAAATTCTTTTTTGACAAGTTGCTTATAGAGCATCTTTGCCGAAAAGACTTCAAGCCCCTCGCTGTCCTCTACAAGCGGACATACGATATACGCCTGCTCGCCGTAAGATACTCTCTCGTTGATGAATTTATAAAGCCCTTTGAGTTTATCGTCGCCCATAACAAAAGTGGAGATATTATCCCCAGTCCCTTCTCTCGGGCGGAGCATAGACATATCCAAGTCTCCGTAGATCGAAAGAGCCAATGCTCGCGGTATGGGTGTTGCGCTCATTACCAAAGTATCCACTCCCACAGCCTTGTCCTCAAGTTTGCTCTTTTGTCTTACGCCGAATCTGTGCAACTCGTCTATGACGATAAGTCCGAGATTGTCAAACTTGACTTTGTCGTTGAGCACGGCGTGAGTGCCGACTATCAAATCCAATTCTCCTTTGCCAAGAGCAGTAATGATCGTCTTTTTATCCGCAGCCGCCGTAGACGAAGTCAACAACGCTACTCTCAACTTGTCTCCAAAGAGTGACTGCGCAGTGCGGTAATGCTGGCGTGCAAGTATCTCTGTCGGAGCCATAATAGCCGATTGCCTGCCGCACTTCTTTGCAAATAAGCAAGTGAGCAGCGCAATCACCGTCTTGCCCGAGCCTACGTCTCCCATCAACATTCTGTTGGTATGTCTATCTCCTCTCAAGTCCTCGATGATTTCCTCTATCGCCTTATTTTGCGACAAAGTCAACTGATAAGGCAAATCTGATATATCTTGTTTTATGTCTTCAAGAGTACAAAGATATGGACGCGGCTTTTTATTTGCGGAATTATTCTTGATTACCCTATACGCAATAATTTGATATACGAGTTCTTCTATAGCAATACGTCTGCGAGCGTATTTTGTGATCTCCATATCAGTCGGGTCGTGAACTATTCTAAAAGCCTTATCGAGTGACATATCGCAAAATTCGTCAAGTCTGCTTGCAATATGCGTATTCTCAAGACAAGCCTTAACGATATTGCGAAAAGTCTGTTGACCCACTGCGTCTTTGAGCGGATAAATTGGAACAGTGCCCTGCAGACGCTTGTTGTCTTCGGCTTTTTCAAAACTGGGATTGGACATCTCTATCTTTTTGCCATTGAGACGGGCTTTGCCCCAAAATAAAAATTCTCCGCTTTGCTTAAGAAGCGAAACTACGAAGGGCGAATTAAACCAAGTCAATTTGATTTTCTTACCTTGCGTGTTGAGCGTAGCGGTGCAAAATGACAGACCTCTCTTTGCCCTGATAAGTCCGCTAACAGAAGTCAAAAAGCCTTTGAGCAAAACGTAATCTCCGCTCTCAATGCATTCCAAATCTGTCTCCTTAGTCATATCCCAGTAGAACTTGGGATAAAAATAAATTGCGTCGCGCGGAGTACATATTCCAAGTTTGTTGAGTTTTTCCGCTGTCTTAGCGCCTACTCCCTTTACGTCGGTAAGTTCCATATTTCCTTCCAATATTATATAATATACAATAATTAACAACTATATATAATATAATCAATAATATCGATACGATAAGTATAATTCATAGATAAAAAATAGTCAAGCATAGCGCAGCGCAAAGTATTGAACAATGTTCAATTGTGGTCATTTGACTAATAACGAAGCAACTTTTTCTTATAAAAAAGATTCTGCAAGCGCCTATATCG
>WSNH01000192.1 GCA_013316135.1 Clostridia bacterium | reverse complement strand
CGGAAGTAATAGTAAGCGACAAGCAAGCCTTTGAGACGGCGAAGAAGATGGTGGACTTGAGAGACGACCAGATAGAGCGCTATGCCGACTTGCTTAGAGAGCAAAGAGCAATGAAGAGGAATAAATAACGCATTTGCATTGTTCCTTACAACATTGTATACAAAATTTGTTATGTTGCAAAATTTTCAAAAAACACTTGACAACATAATAAATATATACTAAACTATATCCATATCTTAATATTAAAGACAAAGATAAGGAATATTAACTTTTGAATCTTTGCAGAGAACTGTCGGTTGGTGCGAGACAGTAAGATAAAGAAAGCCAACTCGCCTTTGAGTCGCCTCTTTGAAACGAAGTAAAAGAGAGTCGGGTAAGCCCGTTATAGCGTTGAGGTATCGTAAATCGGTGATTGCCGTAGATATAAAAAAGAGTGGTACAGCGGACGTGTTCGCCTCTTGCAATATTGCAAGAGGCGTTTTTTGATGTTGGAGGAGAAGTGACGTAGCGCAAGTTTACACGGCAATAATGTCTCACATATTTCTTCAAACTCACTTTACGTACGGCAAGTACGCCTGCATTCGTTTTCATCGTCTGAAAAACATTCTTGCTCGTGAAAATCTTGCGCACACCCTTCTCGTCCAACGAGAACAAGTAAATTTTTGTGATACCGCCAATACAGCCTTTATCTTTTCGCAAAGATAAACACGTAGTTTCGACTTATCTTGTCATTTCGACTGGGCGAAGCGGAATGGAGAAATCTAAACCGTTGGAAATTAAGTGACAATAAAAAATAACGTGAATATAGAAGATAATTAATAAGGAGCAAAGCATAGTATGAAAAACGTAGAGAAGTATCAAAGAGGTTATTTTATGCCACCCTTTGAGTGCAACGATTGGGTAAAAAAAGAGTACGTCGACAAGGCGCCGATATGGTGCAGCGTTGATTTGCGCGACGGCAACCAAGCATTGGTTGTGCCTATGAGTCTTGAGCAGAAGCTGGAGTTTTTTACGTTGCTATGTAAATTGGGATTTAAAGAAATCGAAGTGGGATTTCCAGCGGCGAGCGAGACAGAATACGAATTTTTGCGCGCTTTGATTGATAGACATCTCATTCCCGACGACGTGACTATTCAAGTGCTCACGCAGTCAAGAGAACATATCATTGCCAAGACGTTTGAAGCGTTGAAGGGAGTCAAGAGGGCTATTGTGCACCTCTATAACTCAACTTCAGTTGCTCAAAGACAACAGGTATTCAAGAAGTCCAATGAGGAGATAATTGAGATTGCAAAGAGCGGAGCAAGGCTTTTCAACGAGTATGCGTCTAAGATGGACGGCGAGTTTATATTTGAGTATTCCCCCGAGTCGTTTACCGGCACGGAGATGGAATTTGCAAGGGATATTTGCAACGAAGTTATCAAGATATGGAAACCTACGCCTCACAGAAAAGTAATAATCAACTTACCTGTGACGGTATCAATGTCGTTGCCCCACGTATACGCAAGCCAAGTTGAATTTATGTGCAAGTCGCTTATCGACAGAGAAAATTTGATAATATCTTTGCATCCGCACAATGACAGAGGTTGCGCGGTCGCAGATAGCGAACTTGGGCTGTTGGCAGGAGGAGACAGAATTGAGGGTACATTGTTTGGCAACGGCGAACGCACCGGCAACGTAGATATAATCACACTTGCTCTCAATATGTATACTCACGGCGTAGATCCGCATTTGGATTTCAGCAATATTTTGCCGATAGTCTCGGAGTACGAAAAGGTAACCGATCTCAAAGTTCACGACAGACACCCATACGCAGGAAAACTCGTATTTGCGGCATTCTCGGGGTCGCACCAAGACGCTATTGCCAAGGGTATGAAGTGGAGGGAAGAAAAGCATCCCGATCATTGGAGCGTGCCGTATCTTCCAATCGACCCCAAGGACGTTGGCAGAGAATACGAGGGCGACGTGATTCGTATCAATTCGCAGTCTGGCAAGGGTGGCATAGGTTTCCTTATGGAAGAACGCTTTGGCATTATAATGCCTCCCAAGATGAGAGAAAATTTCGGTTATGCCGTCAAGAGCGTGTCGGATCACGCGCATAAAGAACTTCAACCAGACGAGGTATATAAAGTTTTTGAAGATAATTATGTCAACGTAGAGAAACCTATCAAGATATTGGAGCATCATTACAAGCAAGTAGACGGCATTGAGACCACCGTCATTATGGATATTGACAAAGACAAGCCGATTATGTCTCGCGCAAGCGGCAACGGCAGACTTGACGCAGTAAGCAATGCAATCAAAAATGTCATTGGCGACACCTACCATATAGTTGAATATCAAGAGCACGCGCGCACAAAGACTTCAAGGTCGCAAGCAGTGGCTTACGTCTGTATAGAAATAGAAGAGACACATCAACTTGTTTGGGGCGTGGGTATTCACAATGATATAATTGAAGCAAGCGTAAGAGCGTTGGTTTCGGCGCTTAACAGACGCTAAACAAGCATATATTATCGTTTTGCAATGGTTAATCAATCTAAGATGATTATATAATTTGCTATAAAATCAGTCAATTAAAAGGTGTGTACAATATCTTGTAC
>WSNH01000191.1 GCA_013316135.1 Clostridia bacterium | reverse complement strand
ATATTATATTCTATGCCATTTTTTAAGTTTACGGTTTGGCTACCGTCGGAAAGCCCGCAAGAAATTGTTATCGTTTGGTCAACTTCTGATACAATCGTAGCGGAGACTTTTCGTTTATTCAAATTCCATTCCATATAAGTCAAAGTTGCTTGCGTACGAAGTTTCATTCCCTTGAGACTTCCTTTGTCAAATCCGCTTGTAGGCAGACAAGGCAAAAGTTGAACTTCGCCTTTGTTTGAGAATACGAGGCATTCGTTGACCATACCTAAATAACCTATGCTGTAATCAGTGCAGTAGCCGCTGTTTTTATTGGTGTGGTGATTGGTCATAAGCGAGTTATAATATATCGGTGAATTCATAAGCCCGACCATAGCCTGAGTTGCGCTTTCTCTGTCTTGAAGTCGCGCGGCAATCAACGTACGGTGGATAAGAGCGTGGCTTGCGTTATTTTCGCTTTCTCTATTGTTTACGGCAAGTATTGCGGCTTGTTTTAATTGGCTGTCGTATTTGGTGTCGAAAAGCGGCCAAGCGCAATAGAGGTGACTTAGGTGCCTGTGTGTGTTGTTTTCTTCAAAAGAGTAACTTGCCCATTCTTTGAGTGAGCCGTCTTTGTCATAGATGAGTTTTGGCAGATTGGCTTGCAACGTAGTCCATTTTGACATATTTTCTTGGGGAGCGACGTCTTTTGCAATATTCAATAACATTTGAATATTGCTGTTGCACGCAGATATGTCAATGGCAGAATTTGCGCACGCCGGACTTGGATAATTGGACGGATTGTTCTCAGGCGAATAGGATGGGATAATGCAGTAAGTTTCGCCTTCGTCAAGAGAAGTTTTGCCTTTTTGATATTTGATATAACCATTGGCGTCTGTGTAGTATTCCGGCGTCATAAGTTGATGCCAATAATTAGCCGATTTGATAAGAAGCGGATAGAGAATATCTTCTTTTAGCATTAGATATCCACGGCTTTTCAAAGCGCTGATTTTATCGTCTGACAACGGCGTATTTGAAGCGGAAAGCGCGCTCTTTAATTTGTCGAGGTCAAATTCGTCGCAAATTGGCACTTTGAGATTGCCGTAACAAAGGATTGTTTCATAAAGAGGTTGCAACATCCAACTTGTCCCGGCATTCCAATACCTAAAAGGATAAGGATAACAGCTCTCAGTAAATATCGCCCTATCTCCGTCAGAATTTACAGGAGCCTGAAGCGCGTCTTTCATTCCGTGAGTAGCGTAAGCGTTGTCCTCCCAGTCCGGAACTTGTCTTAAAATAAAGTTGACGTAGCCGATAGGGGAGGAGAGAATATTGCCTGTGTTCATAGATGAGGTTTGCAGATTTACATTGGCGTCCATAGTGTATTTTGAGCCCCAAGAAGCATTCCATTCTCCTGTCCACATTCCGTAAAGCCTGCTTGTCGAAACCCCCGAACAGCATAGATATGCGTATCTCCCGGCATAGTATGCGCGTTCGGCAAGCGTGTTGGACAGTAATTTATTTGTTTTTACGCTTTGCAACAATTCGTCGTTTGAAATATTGGTATCCGCGCCCAAATCTATTGACAGCGCATTGAATTGAGGGGTGAATATATTGGTATGGTTTTTAAGCGCTTTGTCAAAGTCAAATTTGCCGTCGACGGTATATTTTGCCGCAACTGAACTTGCTTTGCCGTAAAGTTTGTCTGTCAACTCAAAATCTATCTTATTTTCAAAATCATCATATTTGCCAATATCGTAAGAACGGTCTGATACGCTTACGATATACACGCTGTCGGCATCGGTAATAGATATTGCGGGGTTATCCTGTCCGACGTATTGCGTTTCTTTTGACATTGCGTTTGTTATACGTTTCTTTTCTCCGCCCTCGCAGATTACGAAACAAATGGTGGAGTAGCCTCCGTCTTTGAGTTCGCTGTTTTCATAGTTAGGATAATGAGCGATAAAAGTCAAAGCGCTTGCGTCGTTGTCAACAAGTTTTTTATAGCGCAGATCCACTTCGTTGCCTTTGCCAAAATTTGCCATACTCGAGATATTGTCCAAAGACAGAGTAGCGTTGATTTTGCTTCCGCTATCAGACGCGCTGATTTTACTTATCGATACTCCGTCGCATTGAGACGTAAAACTTAATCTTTCCCATTTTCCTTTTGAATCCGTATAATTTACGCCTACGCAAGCCGTCGTATAGTCCGTAAAACGCTTATAGTCATTGGGCTTTGAAGAGTTCTCTTGTTTTATTCTCAGCGTAGCGCCGGCGTGATAAGTGTATACGTCGTCATAACTTTGATTGTCTACAATATCTTTTCCGTTGACGATGTTTTGTCTTACATAATCGAGGTCTTGAAAAGATATGGGATTTGTCCTAGCGTTTTTGTTGGGCAGGACGAAATGAATATTTTGATAAATAAGGGTGTCGTTATACGGCGCGCCGCTTGTTACAAAGCCTTGAAGTCCGTTGCCAGATACCATTCCTTCGCGCCAATTGTTCACCGGATTATAATGTTCTGTAAGCGTTTTGTAGGTCGCGCTGTAAGAACTTTTGCCGTTTTGCGATGGTGGATCGTCTTTAGAATTACACGCTGTAGCGCATACCGACAAAGAAAGCGCAAGTATTATTACAC
>WSNH01000190.1 GCA_013316135.1 Clostridia bacterium | reverse complement strand
GGGTGAGAGTCTTGCTCAAGTTGCAAGTCAGACGACCAAGAGTATTATGGTAACAAATGACGCTGTGAAAACTCTTCAAACGTAAAAAACAGACTTGATAGTCTTATTATCACAGTAACGACAAATATAGCGGCATATATTACTAAATCAACGTACTTTTTTGTAGATAAACAAGTTATTACCCCAGTCAGAATTATTAAGTCTAACAGTATGCAAACAGCCAAACATATTACTTTTACGGGTTTATTCTCGTCATTGCAAAACTTTTGAATATAATTTTTTTGCATAAATAATCTATTTTAAAGCAACAATAGTTACTCCGCTTTCTCCTTCGCCATACTTTCCTATTCTAAACGACTCTATGGCAGGCGATGTCTTGAGATAATCTTGCACAGCTTTTCGCAATATCCCGCTACCTTTTCCGTGAACAACTCTGATTTCGGCGCAATTGTGCATAATTGCTTCGCTTATATAATTATCTAAATTATATATCGCCTCATCCACTCGCTGTCCTATTAAATTTATCTCAAAACTAAAAGCCTTATTGGAAAATTCTTTACTGACAGTCACTTTGACTTCATCTCTTCTTTCTTCGGCAATGATTTTTTGACAATCCGCTAGTTTTATTGTAGTAGTTAAAATACCAACTTTGACCTGACATTCTTTTTTCTTAGGATTTATGCCTACTACCTCGCCTTGATTATTAAGAGAGGCTATAAATACCCTGTCACCTACTTCAATATCACCGTCAGCAAGCGTATATTCCCTCTTGGGTTTTTGCTCTGCAACTTTTATATCGCCAAGTTTCTTTCTTATTCTTCGCGCTTCAAACAGCGCTTGCTCATCCCCTTGCTTTACCAATTCTTTTATTTCTTCCAACAACTCGTCAGCTTCTTCAAGATAGTCAGAAAGCAAATCTTTAGCGCCTTTTTTCATTTTTTCTTCCAATTTTTGCTTTTGAAGATTCAACTCTTCTAACGCTTTTTTTGCTGCTTGTGCTGATTTTTCTGATATCAAGTAATTTTCTTTTGCTTTTTCTTCATATTCTTGCGCAAGCCGCCTTGACCTTTCCGCGCCTTTAATCACATTGTCAAAAGCAATCTTCTCTTTACTCAGTCTCCCTCTTGCTTTCTCAACGATTTGTTTTTTGAGCCCCAAAGAGATTGCTATTTCCAAAGCGTTCGACGAACTGCTCTGTCCCATAATCAATTTATAAGTAGGCGCAAAAGTTGTTGGATCAAAATCCATACCGGCGCTGGCAATTCCTTCTGTCACAAGCGAATATTCTTTGAGTTCGCTATAGTGAGTACTCGTTATTGTCTTACACCCCTTATTCTTAAAATATTCTATCAGACTAATTGCCAACGCGCTTCCTTCTGCAGGATCAGTTCCTCCTCCCAACTCGTCGAGCAGTAGTAGACAGTTGGACGTAACGTGATTGCAAATATAAATCAAATTTGTCATATGAGAAGAAAATGTCGACAAACTTTGTTCAATATTCTGTTCGTCTCCGATATCGCAAAATATATTCTCAAACACCGCAAGTTTACTATCTTCAGAACAAGGCGGAAAAATTCCCGAAGACGCCATAAGCGAAAGAATACCCACCAATTTCAAAGACACGGTTTTACCGCCGGTATTAGGACCGGTAATTAGCAAGGTATTATATTCAATACCTAAGTTAATCGACACCGGCACAACTTTTTGTTTGTCAATCAATGGATGCCTTCCTTCTATAATCTCCACTATTCCATTATCGTTTAACTCGACTTTATTGCCTTTAATCTCTTGAGAATACCTTGCTTTAGCAAATATGCTGTCAATGTAGGCTATATTTTGATAACTCAATTTTAAACTGTCGCACGCATAAGTAATTTTTTGAGAAAAATACTGCAAAATTCGACCTATTTCGTTATTTTCTTCTGCGCATAATCCGCGGAGTTCGTTGTTCATTTCAACGATCGCCATTGGCTCGATATATACCGTCGCGCCGGATGCAGACTGATCGTGAACTAGTCCTTTGACCTGGCGCACATACTCGCTCTTGATGGGGATTACGTATCTATTATTGCGCATAGTGACCAAAGAATCTTGCAAATAGTTGCTAAAATCAGATGAAGTCACATAAGAATTAAGTTTTTGCCTTATCTTATCATTACACGCTTTTATACTTTGTCTGATAGATCTAAGGGCGGGAGAAGCATTGTCGCTCACCTCATTATCGCCCAAAATACTCTCATAAATACTATTTTCTAAATCATTATCAATATAAAGATTATTAATCAACGATTTAATATCCTCGATACTTTGCGAATTTATTTTATATATGGAATTATAAATAAGTCTTGAAGTACGAAGAAGTCTCCCCACTCTTATTATATCAGCGCAAGAAAGCGTCATAAACTTGTTCGCATTGTCCAAAATATCTTCCATTTCATCAACAGAAAACGTCGGTGCAACCAAATGGTCATATAATATCTCATATGCTTGCGCTGTCAAATCCGCCAGATATTGCGCTTGACTTAATTCAATAGACGGTTTTATGGACAATACGGTATTTTTTGCAAAAAATTACTTATGCGTGCGACAGTTTAAAATTGAGTTATCAAAATATAGCCTACATTGACAGCATATT
>WSNH01000189.1 GCA_013316135.1 Clostridia bacterium | reverse complement strand
CTCTTCTTTATATTATTGTATCAATATTAGTCCAGTCTTTACTCGTTGTCTCTCCAAACACTTATATCAATGCGTAATTATCTAAAATCTTTCTTACTTCTTTAATGTACGACTGCAAGGGTTTATATTTGTCCGCCACAGAAAGCAAACCTATCCACATTGCTCTGACAAGTCTTGCTCTTTGGGTGTCAAAGGAATAATACAAGCCGTCCAAAAGCGAAATAATTTCATCTTTTTTTGCGTCTGATATAAGCGAATCCCCCTCCACGATATGCGTCATCTTGGAGATATACGGCGCAACTTCGTCTTTGATCACATTGTCGACTTTTTTCTCTTCTTCCGCCTCAATGACTTTTTCTTTATAAGTCACAACGTCACCGAAAGCCTTTGCATACGCCACCAATAAAGATAATCAACAAGGTTGCGATTGTTACTATAGTCGTCAACCTTATTTTGGCAATTGGCAAGTTTTTGGCAGGTATCTTCGGTAAAAGTACCGCAATGATATCCGACGCAGTACATTCGTCAAGCGACGTGCTGTCGACGCTTATAGTGCTTGTGGGTGCAAGAATTGCTGTCAAAAATGAGGATAAAGATCACAATTACGGACACGATAAATTTGAAAGCATTGCGTCAATTATGCTTGCAATGCTTTTGTTTGCAACTGCATTGGGACTGGGATATACCGGAATCAAAGATATTATTTCGGCAAGCAAAGGAGATGACAATTATGTCAAGCCGACGCTGCTTGCGCTTATTGCGGCAATAGTGTCTATCGTTGTAAAAGAGGGAATGTATTGGTATACTATATTTTACGCCAAAAAACTTGATTCGCAAGCGCTTAAGGCAGACGCTTGGCATCACAGATCCGACGCTTTTTCTTCAATTGCCGGTTTTGTCGGTATTCTCGGAGCGATGCTTGGCGTATACGTATTGGAGGGTATTGCGACCGTACTTATCGCATTGCTTATCGTCAAGGTGTCTTACGACATTGTCAAAGTAGTCATAAGACAACTTACAGACCACGCTGCGCCCGAAGAACTTGTGAGCAAGATTTATAAGACAATAAATGAAGACGGAGATGTCAAAAATATAGATTTGTTGAAGACCAGAATATCGGGCTCAATAATATATGTTGAGGCGGAAATTGCCGTCGATAGTGCTTTGAATATTATCGAAGCGCACGCAATAGCGCAGAGAGTACACGACAAAATAGAAGAGACCTTTGAAGAAGTAAAGCATATTGTTATTCACGTCAACCCTTATGAACCGAGCGCGGATATCGGAGCGCCTTCCGCTTGATCGTTTGACTGGGGGATACCGACGCGGACGGCAAGTACGCTTGAATTTTATAATATTTTCCATTCGTCGGGAACAAAGAGTTCGCCGAACACTCTTACGCAATACCTATCTGAAAAAGACGCTATATAATCGCACACAACTCTGTCTTTAGGATAGACGTCAAGCAATGATTTATAAAAGTCGGGAAGTTTGTCTATGTTTTTAAGATAATACTCAAATATCAATTCAATCATCTTGACAGCCTTTGTTTCTTGACTTTTGGCTTGATTATTGAAATAAACTCTTTCGTACATAAAGTTATGCAATTTCTCTGTGGCTTTGTCAAAATCGGATGATTGCTTTATATAAGGTTTATCCCAACTGTTTTCCACCATATCGGCAATGAGATTGTTGATTCTCTTTGATTTAGAAGTTCCCAGCACTTGCACGCAGTCTTTTGGAAGATCGTCGTCAGTAATCACTCCGCCGCGTCTTGCGTCTTCAATGTCGTGATTTATATATGCAAATCTGTCGGCATATTTGACTATTTCGCCCTCTAATGTCTTGGAGGTATCGTGGTATCGGTGGTTGCCTATGCCGTCGCGCACTTCGTAGGTAAGATTGAGTCCTTTACCGTTGTTTTCAAGCAATTCCACAACTCTTTGGCTTTGCTGAGAATGTATAAAACCTCCTTGCACAAGTTCGTTTAATTTGCGTTCGCCTGCGTGTCCGAAAGGTGTGTGTCCAAGGTCGTGCCCCAAGGCTATTGCTTCCACTAGGTCTTCATTGAGACATAGCGCTCTTGCGATGGTGCGACCGATTTGAGAAACTTCGAGAGTATGGGTCAGTCGCGTGCGATAGTGGTCTCCTTCCGGCGCAAGAAAAACTTGGGTCTTATGTTTGAGACGTCTAAATGACTTGCAGTGCAATATTTTATCTCTGTCTCTTTGAAATTCAGTACGCAAATTGCAAGGTGAAATCTCGCGCTCTCTGCCTTTGGTATTTTGCGAAAGCGCGGCGTATTTGCAAAGAGTTTTTACTTCTCGCTCTTCTAAAAGCTTCTTTACGTTTTCCATAACTTTATTATATGATACATAGTATAAATTTGTCAAGTCTTGCTATAAAATTAGACATTTCCGCTATGGTATGGGTGATAAATTAAAAGTCATTGACGCCTACGCGATATGTCATTTCGACCGTAGTAAAGCGAAGTGGAGAAATCTCAATCAATTTAAGCATAAAATCGCAACGCAAAAATTAAAGCGTTGCGATTTTTTATTCAATTAAAATTCTAATTTAATACGGATTTTTCACAATTCCAAAAAAAGTATACTTTTCCTGACTGCCTGCGAAAAGGCGTA
>WSNH01000188.1 GCA_013316135.1 Clostridia bacterium | reverse complement strand
AGATAATACATATGCTATACTATAAACGATAAAATACAAGGAGTTCCCCAAATGGAAGACAACCGATATCCTCACGGACAAAAGATGTATGACCTCATAAAAGAAGTCATCGACGTTACCGGACCGAGACTGCCCGGCAGCCAAGAAGAAAGACAAGGCGCAAAGATCATTGCAGATCAAATCGAGAGAGAACTCGGCACCGCCGCCGTTACAGAAAAATTTAAGACGCCTAGACACGCTTGCATAAGCGCGATACCGTGGCTTGGTTGGGTGGCTTTTGTGGCATTCTGCGCATTTTACCTTTCGCCTATTGCATCTTTGGTACTTTCGACGTTTTGTCTTTTGTTTGCATTGACGCATATTTTTTATTACAGCCATTTGCTCGACCCGCTCTTCCCCAAAGACGATTCTCAAAACGTATACGCAGTAATTCCGCCCAAATCGGGCAATGCAAAATACAATATAATCTTGTCTGCGCATATGGACAGCAGTTGGTGTTGGTTGCACTCATACAAAAATCCTAATACTATGATGATCAAGACCGGACTTGGCGTATTAAGCGTCGTACTACTTATGATATTATCTATCGTAACTATAGTCCTCGAGGCAAGCACAAGCATTTCATTTATGGGATTGAGCGCGGTATTCAACAATGTTTCGTCTAACGTACACGACGGAAAAGATATAGCAACCATAGTAATGTATTGCTTGCCACTACTCTGCTTACCGGGTTTTTACTTTTTGACGCAATACCTTTCTTATGACAAGAAAATTGCCGCTCCCGGAGCAATGGATAACCTATCCGGAGTAGCCACTTCGATTGAAGTAGTAAAGCATTTCCAGCAAAACGAAGAAGAAATAGCAAAGGACGCAAAGTTCATAATACTTGGCACAGGCGCTGAAGAAAGCGGCTTGATAGGCGCAATGGCTTTTGTCAAAACTCATAAGGACGATAAAGACCTTATCAACAAAAATACATACGCGCTCAATCTTGATTCATTCAGAGATATGGATCACTTCAATGTAGTAAAGAAAGACACTTTGCAATTTGTTCCATTCGACAAAGAACTGACAGAATTGTCAAAACAAGCAATTGACAACTGCGGCGTTGAGTCTCATATTATCGAAAATCCCGTAGGCGGCAGCGACTCTACGGCATTTGCAAAGGCGGGAATAAAAACCATCACAATCAACGCGCAAGATCCTCGTCCCACAGATTACTACCACACCACCAACGACGGTATGAACAACCTCAAGATTGACACTCTCGAAAAGGGCTTTGAAGTGGTAAAAGAACTCGTTAGACTTATAGACAATAAGTATAAAGACGACGCCTCATCAAAAAATTGAATTCTTAAAATTTGATAGACAAAGAGCCCGAATAAAGCACAATTCCCATAGGGAATTAAATACTAAATTTTTAAGAGTTGTATTTTCAAACGAGAACAAAAGCTCTCGAACGATATGTTCGAGAGCTTTTTAAATACGCATTATTTAGAATAATAAATTGAAATTTACTGCTTACGTTGCCGTTTTTTAATTTCTTGCAGTTTTTCGGTCAATACGGAATTTTTACCGTCATTTTCAAAGCCGATAAAGTTTTCAAGTTCCTCGTCGTTCAGGTTAATCGTCAACATACGTTCGTGGGAAATCGTATCCAAAATACAACGGTCGCCGCGAAATACACGTAAATCTTCATAGAATAAATTAATGATTGAATCAAAGAAAACATAACCCCAATCACGCGTCCAATCCCGTTCGCAATCAGGGAATTCTTTTAACGAAGCGTTTAAAAACGCGTTTTTAACTTTATCGTTCAATTCAAAATCGCATTCTTCGTGTAATACGCTTGAATAGCCGAAAGTGATGCGTGGATTTAATGAATTATGAAATTCAAGCAGCTCCTTCGATACGCATGAAAAATTAACGTTAATAGAATAGCTTTTTGAAATTAAATTTATAACGTCGTTCTCCTGCTTAATGAGTTCACGCAGATATCTTTCATATTGCTTTTTTGAAGGAATACCGTTAAAAAAACCAATAAGTCCTTCGGTTAGTTCTGATTCGTCGTTTTGATAGAGGATAATTTGCTGCTTGAATTTTTCAATTCGTTCAAGATGGCTTGACTTCACTTCACGAAGGGCGGAAGTAAGATATTTTTGCTTAAACGGACGCAAGATAGCGCGAGTAGAACATCTTGCACGCGTGCCTATTGCAATACAATAACGTATAAGCGCATTACGCTCTTTGGGCGTCAACGGTGTATCGTAGGAATTATCAAGATGTAATTCATTGTCCATAATATCTACCTCGATTTGTGTTTTAACCATTGTATTTCCTCGTATTTTCTCTCCGTTAAATTACTGTTTATCGTACAATCATTATATCACGAAAAATGAAAGAACGCAACCCATTGAATTTTGCGGGAAATATAAAACATATCTATATCTCACTATGCTACGAGTAGCATAATTCGTACACAAAAAAAGCAGAGAAAAGGCACAGCTTAACGCTATGCCTAAATCTTTTTATTTGCGTTTTATTAAATTCCCTATGGGAATTACCGTAATCGGTCGTTTTTTTAATAAATCAGTTATTTAATTTATCTCATCATTTTTCTCTTGAAGTTCAAAAGTTCGCACT
>WSNH01000187.1 GCA_013316135.1 Clostridia bacterium | reverse complement strand
GTGATTGGTCATAAGCGAGTTATAATATATCGGTGAATTCATAAGCCCGACCATAGCCTGAGTTGCGCTTTCTCTGTTCCTAAAGCGTTGATAATCAACTTTATCTCATCATTTTTGAGTATATCCTCAATTTTCTTCTTTTCTACATTGAGCGGCTTGCCTCTCAAAGGCAATATCGCCTGCGTGGCTCTGTCTCTGCCTTGCTTTGCGCTACCGCCTGCGCTATCGCCCTCTACGATAAAAAGTTCGTTCAACTCGGGTTTTCTGCCCGAACAATTAGCCATCTTGCCTATGAGCGCCGACGACGTCATATTGTTGAGATTGCGTGCTACGCTCTTTGCCTTTGCCGCGCTCTCTCTTGCCTTTGCCGCAACTCTCGCCTTTTCGTAAATCGCGTCGATGATATCTTTCTTGGCTTTGTTGAGATAATCCTTGATTCCATCGGTAAGCAAGTTCTCTACGATAGACTTTACTTCAGGATTACCGAGTTTTGTCTTGGTCTGTCCCTCAAACTGCATATTTTGCATTTTGACGGTCAATACCGCCGTCAAGCCTTCTCTGTAGTCCTCGCCACTGAAGTTTGCTTGCTTTTCTTTGATTATGTTCTTTGCCCTACCGAAGTCATTGAGCGCCTTTGTCAAAGCCGACTTAAAGCCCGTCTCGTGCGTACCGCCCTCTGTGGTCGGTATATCGTTGACATAGGAAAAAAGGCTCTCCGTGTAGGTATCTGTGTGCTGAAATGCAATTTCCACCACAAACTTGTCCTGTTTTTTTTCAATATAGATAGGAGGGTTATATTTTGCCGTCTTGCCCTCGTTGAGGTGCAATACGAAGTCGCTGATACCGCCGTCATAACAAAATTTGCGTACCTTGGCTCTACCGCCCTCGCCTACGGCTCTGTTGTCCGTCAAAGAAAATTTAACTCCGCCGTTGAGGAATGCAAGTTCCTTAAGTCTTTTTGCGATAGTATCAAAAGAGAACTCTTCGTTGCCGAATACTCTTGGATCGGGCTTAAACGTGACCCTCGTACCTTTTAATTTGGGATCGCAAGGCTCTGCTTTCAGTTCCTGAACCTTTGCTCCGCTGGCAATTTCTCCATTCTTAAGTTCAACGGAAGCAAACTGCATATTATACTTGATTCCTTTTTTAAATACGTCTACGCTAAGCCACTCGGAAAGCGCATTGGTAACGGAAGCGCCAACGCCGTGCAGACCGCCCGATACGTAATAATTCTTGTTGTTAAACTTACCGCCCGCGTGTAACGTAGTAAATACGAGTTCAACGCCCGACACTTTCTCCGTAGGGTGAATATCCACCGGAATACCTCTTCCGTGGTCGGTCACACTGATACTATTGTCTTTAAAAATCTCGATTTCAATGGAATTGCCGTATCCGTTGAGAACTTCGTCCATTCCGTTGTCGACGATCTCCCAAAGAATATGGTGCATACCCTTGACGCCCGTAGTGCCTATATACATACCCGGTCTCTTTCTGACCGCGTCAAGTCCTTTAAGTACGGCTATATCTTTTGCTCCGTAATCTCTATCCATTTTTCTCCTCAAAGGAAAGCAAATACCTTCCCATTGTCGTTGTATCTAACACGCTTGCGCGCGATTTGCCTACTGAAATGCGACTGCAAAACTCTCGCAAACAAATCCCAATTATTTTGCGACAGCAAGTTCCGGCTCTAACTCCGCTACCACTTCTACCTTATCGGCAACTATCTCGTCTTGAGCGCTATTTGACTTGGTATTATCTACCAGATTATCCAGCCAACCTGCAATATCTGCATATACTTCGTCTTTATTAAGTTCGTTGACAATTTCGTGACGCGCGTCTTCGTATAATTTAATTTTAACGTCTTCTATGCCAAGTTGGGTATACATATCGTAAAGTTTGCTCACCAACTTGCCCATCTTCCCTACCGGATCCTTATCGCCCGCGACTATAAATATAGGCAGTTTTTTATCTATTCCGGCAAGTCTGTCCTGCTCGTATATCCTGCAAAGTCCGTCGAAAAAGTTCTTATAAAATCCTACGGACATAGTATAATTGCAATACTTGTCTGAATTGTATTTTTCGCACTCGCTCGCGTCTCTATTAAGCCAAGCGTTTTGTCTTTTCTCTTTCTTAAAAGGCTTTTCATAACCGCCGAAAGTCATATTCTTGATAAACTCCGCCGCCTTATCTTTGCCGTAAAGTTTGTGCTGAATATTAGCCACAAATCTACCTATTTTAGGCTCAATTCCGCTCATATTAGCCGATCCGCTCAAAATACAGCCGTTAATATTCTCAGAATTTTGCTGAATATATCCCTGTCCCAAGAAAGAGCCGTAAGAATGAGCAAATACAAACAGCGGCAAATTGCCATATCTCTTTTTGAGATATGAAGTAATGACCTTTTCGTCGTCGATAGTGTCGAAATAAGTATGTCCAAAAGGCACTTTGCCCAAAAATTCAACGCCTGCGGTACGTCCGTGTCCTCTGTGGTCGTCGCCGGCAACGATATAGCCTTTTGAATTGAGGTAATGAGCAAAATGTTCATACCTGTCAATATGTTCCACCATTCCGTGGAATATCTGCACGATGCCTTTGGGCGCGCAGTCCGGTTCCCAAATCGACATCACAACTTGATAATCGTCAAATCCTTTTATAGTTTTTCCTA
>WSNH01000186.1 GCA_013316135.1 Clostridia bacterium | reverse complement strand
TTGAACATTGTTCAATTGATTTAAAAGACAAAATGATTGCAGCGTAAATAAATTTATTGATATATTATTGATAAAAATATTACGCGTTTTGATTACACGCGCGTATTTAGGATACGGCGAGTCGGCGAGAGCGAGAAGAGCAACAATGGACAAAAGCAAAGGATAGATATGGCTAAGAAGAAAGAAAATGAAGAAATTATAGACAATTCAAAGATTATCGACGGAACTTTTGAGCAGGTTATGCACAATTCTATGTTGCCTTACAGCGAGCACGTCATTCTTGACAGAGCATTGCCAAGGGTAGAAGACGGATTAAAGCCTGTTCAGAGAAGAATTCTTTATACGATGATGGAACTGGGGACTACGCCCGATAAGCCTCACCGTAAGTCTGCCCGTATTGTCGGCGATTGCCTCGGTAAATATCATCCGCACGGAGATTCGTCCGTATACGGCGCAATGGTCAAGTTGGCGCAACCATTCAACACAAAGATGTTGCTTGTTGACGGACACGGCAATTTTGGTTCTGTCGACGGTGACAGCGCGGCGGCTATGAGATATACCGAAGCGAGAATGACTCCATTTGCGCTTGAAATGCTGAGAGATTTGGAAAAAAATACCGTGCCTATGACGCTCAACTTCGACGATTCGTTGGAAGAGCCTGCGGTATTGCCAAGCAGATTGCCTAATCTTCTTGTCAACGGCGCAAGCGGTATCGCAGTAGGTTTGGCAACAAATATTCCGCCTCATTCTCTTGGGGAAGCTATAGACGGTATCGTCGCGTATATCGACAATAGACATATCACTCTCGAGCAAATGATGCAATATATTCCCGCTCCGGATTTTCCGACCGGCGGAATTATAATTGCCAATCAAGGCATATATGACGCGTACTCCACCGGAAAAGGTAAGATTATCGTCAGAGCCAAATTACAAATTGAGGACGAGGGCGGAAGAAAGAACATTGTCGTCACTGAAATTCCATATCAGGTCAACAAGGCAGAACTTCTTGCTAGGATAAACGATTTAAGAGAGACGAATAAGGATTTGTTTGGCGGTATTATGGATATCGTAGACGAGTCGGACAGAACCGGTATGCGTTGCGTAATAAAATTGCGGAAAGACGTCGACGCGGATACTATGATCGCGTTGCTTTTCAAAAAGACGAGTTTGCAGGTCAACTTTTCTGCAAATATGACGGCTATAGTCAACAACCGTCCTATGCAACTAGGTTTGTTGGATATAATCAGACATTATGTCGAATTTCAAAGAGAAGTTATATATAGGAGAAGCAAATACGATCTCGAAGTTGCCGAAAAGAGAGAACACATTCTTCAAGGTTTGCTGGTTGCCGTCAACAACGTGCGCGAAGTCGTAGACATAGTGCTTGATTCAAAGACGTATACAGAGTCAAAAGAGAGATTGATGTTGAGATTTGAACTCAGTGAAAAGCAGGCTATTGCCGTGTTGGATATTCCGCTTAAGAGATTAAATAAACTAGACATCAACAAAATGCTCGAAGAGCAAAAAGAATTGCTCGAGAAGATTGCAAACTTGAAGGAAATCACCAATTCAAAAGCAAAGCAGTACGGCGTCGTACGCAAAGAATTGCTTGAGATAAAGAAAAAGTACCCGGACAAGAGATTGACCAAGATAGTTCACGAAAGTTCTCTCAACGAAGTGGAAGTAGACCTCAACGCTAAGATAAAGAGAGACGGATTTGTCATATTGCATTACAACGGCAACGTGAAGTTCGTACTTGAAAAGGGATATAACACAGCGGTTAAGTCTATCGTCAATTGCGGCGCAAACGATATTGCTAAGAAAGTCATTAAGAGTGACAACGAAAGTTTGCTATTTGGTATTACGTCCAAAGGCAACGCTATCACTTTCCAGGTGTCGGCTCTCGGTGAAGATAAGTGGAAGAGCCGAGGGGTGGGTATCAATAAAATCGCCAAGGTGGACAGCGACGATAAGTTGCTTGAGATATTCACAGAAAAAGAACTCACGGGCAAAAAATTGCTCATAGTCACGTCTATGGGTATGGCTAAATATTTAGATATGTCGGAGTTTACGTTTGACAAAAAGTCGCTTACGACTGCTATGACGTTCAAGGACGAAGACGATTTTGTGGTCAGCGTAAGCGCTGTTGCTCCGCCGGAATTTGACGACGGAACCAGAGAGGCGAGGGGATTTGTGCTTTCGATAAGCGCGGAAGGTATGGTGCTCAACTCCTACGACGACGTTCCCACGCAGGGCAAAAAGGCAAGCGGCGTCAAGTTGATGAAACTCGACGAAAAAGATAGGATAATATTTGCCCAACACAACGACGGCAGCGGAGAAGTGTTGAGCGTGTCGGATAGCGGATATGCAAAGAGAGTAATACTCGGATGTATCGAGCCGAGAATGAGAATGTCCAAAGGCGTTAAACTCAGCGACTCCAAGGCGGGCGAATGTATCTATGCTGATTTAGTGACAATACCTTACGATTTTGCGCTTATATTCCCGGGCGGAGAAGTGCGAAGTATCAACACCGAGCAAATACCTATCGACGAGCGTACGAACAAGGGTAAGAATATAATCAAATCTGTCGCAAAGGATAAAAACGTAATGACTATCGGCGACGCAAAGAGACATAATATTAAATAATAGATAATAGCGGTTAAATAAAGGCAG
>WSNH01000185.1 GCA_013316135.1 Clostridia bacterium | reverse complement strand
AAATCGGACTAATGGAGGCTGGTATGAAATTTGAAGAATTTATAAAGTTTTATAATGAAATATATAAAGCGGGCAACAGAATTTATCACGCCTTTGCTCTCAAATGCGGATTATCGGATAGCGCGCTTGCAATAATGTATGAGTTGAGAATGGAAGGGCAGGACGGCATCACGCAAAGAGATTTGGGGACTATGCTTTCAATCAGCAAACAGACTGTCAATTCTTCGACTAAGTCTTTGTCTGATATGGGATTTGTAGAACTTAAAGACGGCAAAGACGATAAAAGAGAAAAAGCGGTAGCATTGACAGCCAAGGGCGAGAATTTTTGCATAGAGAAAATCGACAGAATAATCAAAGCGGAAGAAAGAGCCTTTTGCAGACTTACTATAGAAGAAGCGAGGGCTTTGATATCTGCAGAAAAAAAGTATTATGAATATTTTCTCGAAGAATCAAAAAAAGCAATGGAAAATTAGGACTATGAAAAAACATATACAGTTGTCAGATAAATTTAATTTAAATAAGATAATAAGATTTACGTTGCCGTCAGTGATTATGATGGTGGTAATGTCAATATATAGCGTTGTCGACGGTCTGTTTGTGTCTAATCTCATTGGAGATTTGGCGCTGTCTGCTGTCAACGTAGTTATGCCCTTGGTAATGATCATAGGCGCTGTCGGACTTATGCTTGGCTCTGGAGGGAGCGCTCTTGTGGCAAGGACTTTGGGCGAGGGAAACAGCGCTAAGGCAAACAAGTATTTTTCGATGATTGTGTTTTCCGTAATCGTTATCGGTATTATTCTTTCTGCCGTTTGTCTGATATTTTTAAGAAAGATTCTCACGCTTATGGGTGGAAGTCCTTTGATAATAGAGGACTGTATGTCATATGGCTACGTTATGGTAGGCGGAAGCGTATTGTTTATGCTTCAATGTATGTTTCAGAGTTTTTTCCCAGTCGCGGAGAAAACAAAATTGGGACTCATTCTTTCAATCTGCGCCGGTGTTGCCAATATGGCGCTTGACTATGTATTTATCAAATTCGCCAAGTTGGGAATATTAGGCGCAGGTATTGCCACCGTGATAGGATTTGCCATAGGCGGAGGCGTTGCATTTGCATATTTTATTTTTTCTAAAAAGAGTATAATAAGGATTAGCGTATGCGGATTTTATCCCAAACAATTCGGATACGCTTGTTATAACGGCGCCTCGGAGTTTATGTCCAACGTATCCGCTTCGTTTGTAGGAATACTTTATAATATCCAACTTCTCAAGTTGGTTGGAGAGCGAGGTATAGCGGCGTATTCTGCAATGATGTATACCGACTTTGTTTTCTTGGCGGTATTCTTTGGATTTACGATGGGTATAGCGCCGGTAATAAGTTATAATTTCGGAGCAAACAATTATGCCGAAATGAAAAACGTATTCAAGAAGAGCACTGCACTCATAGTTATCGGATCCGTCGTTGCTATGATTTTGGCGGAGGCGTTGAGTTATCCTTTGTCGTATGCTTTTGTGGGCTACGATAAAGAACTTTTGCAAATGACTGTAAGGGGATTCAGAATATTTTCCATATGTTACGTTTTTTGCGGTATTAACATTTGGTGTTCGGGATTTTTCACGGCGCTTTGTAACGGCGGGGTATCCGCGCTCATATCTTTTTTGCGCTCGCTTCTCCTGAGAGGAAGCGCGGTAATGTTATTGCCGTTGATTTGGGGACTTGACGGAATATGGTCGGCAGTTATTGTCGCAGAAGGTTTAACTGCTGCCATCTCAACACTGCTATTTGTGATATTCCGCAAACGCTATAGATACGGCAAAATAACAAACCTATCTGACATTGATACAGAGAAGAGCGCAGAAACGCAGTTGATAAACAAACAAGAATAATTTGTCATTTTTAAATTAGCGTCGTTGAATTTGATTGACAAACTTTACGAAATTAACTATAATGTCAAATGTAGCAACGATATGCACTCATAGCTCAATTGGATAGAGCGTTCGGCTACGGACCGAAAGGTTGGGAGTTCGAGTCTCTTTGGGTGCACCATAACAGGGGTATACGAACACCCAGATAGAGAAACCGAATTTTCGGTTTCTTTTTCTTTTACGCTGTTTTCGCTTGCGCCGCCGTTGCCGTCGGGGTAATCGGGGAAAATCAAGTTCAAAAGTAGCTCGTTCTTTTGCCCGCCTTTCAAATTGAAAAGCACTTTCATTTTATCGTCATACAGCACAACGCGATAAATGAACGTGTCAATCAATGCCTTGCGGTTTTTCGCTTTGGTGTAGTCAAGCGTGCGGAAATGCTCTAACCACTTGCGAATATCGTCATAAGTGTAGTTAATTTGTAACGCCTTTTCGCTTTCTATCGTCGCGTTCAGCTCGGCGGCGAAAGAGTAGCACTCTTTGGGTTGTCCGTTGAGGACTGCGGCTTGAAAATTTTATTGTTCGCTTTGGTGCTTACCGTCTCAACCGGCAAAAATGCCGCCGCAGGCAAATTGTCAAGGCGGCGTATTTCGTCCACAGACGGTAAGCACAAGCGAATAACAAATCTATGTAATTTTTATGGAATACATATTACTCATTACAAGATTATTATAAAACATCAATCTATTTTTTATCTCTCATTAAAACATAGTAAAAAGAGAGTTGCAAAAATTTATATTATGCTATAATTCTTGTGAGG
>WSNH01000184.1 GCA_013316135.1 Clostridia bacterium | reverse complement strand
AATAACTGCGGTATGGGATACGAGCGGACAAGTGCCAGTGATATCCAATCTAGACGATACGCTCAAAGAGATAGTGGGATATATCTACTATGACGCAGAGGGCAACCAACTTGAAGACGGAGCGGAGTTGGAAGTAGGCAAGAGTTACAGCGTAAAGGCTATACTCAAAGGAGATAGCGGAGAGAATTACGAATTTGTAGCGGAAGACGGAGAGACGGTACTTGAAGACCCGACGGCGACGGAAGAAGAGAAGTTTACAGTCAAGGACGGCAACAACGGTGACGGAAACGGCATAGGAGGTATAGGAAGCGGAAATCAAGGCGGAAACGGCTCGATGGGCGATATACTTGACAAACTTAAGGATTTGCCGTTGTGGCAAATAATAGTAAGCGCAGTCAGCGTAATATTGATGATTGCATTTTTGGCAAAGATAGTAAGCAGCGAAAGCAAACGTAAAAAGGCGAATAAGAAAATCGATAAATACAGCGCATATTATGCAGGCGCATTCTTGGGATTGAGTTTTGCAAATTGGACAGTCATTGCCTGCTCGCTTGCAGGCGGCGCGATTGTGTGTCTAATTGGTATGATAATTGCGACGCGCAGACAAAGCAATGCCGAAGACGAACTCGACGAAGTCAAGGAAGAATACGAAAAAAATCAGCGCAAAGAAGAAATGCGTATGATGTTTATGGGTATGTCAGGAGGTCAAGGCGGCAGTATGGGCGGCGGAGGCTATGTTGTCCAACAAGGGCTTGGAGCAGAGGAGATAAGAGGAATAGTGTCCGATACTATGTCGGCATTGCTTCCAGGTATGCAACAAATGTTGCCTCAACAGGCGTCTTCTAATGACGAAGTGATAAAAAGCCTTGTCGACGGTCAAAGAGTCATAATGCAAAAACTTTCCGAGCAGCCTATCGAACGAGTGGTCGAAAAGGAAGTTGTCGCAACTACTGCAAATGACGATACGATAAAACAGATGATGAAGACGCAAGAAAACTTGATGCACAATCAAGAAAAACTTATGGAAAAGATATTGGAATTGTCTGTAAATCAAAAGGTCGAAACTCAAGTCGTGGAAAAGGTCGTTGAACCAACGGAAAAAGTGGTGGAAAAAATAGTTGAGGTGCCCATCGAGAAGATAGTCGAGGTGCCGGTTGAGGTCGAAAAGATAGTCGAAGTGCCTGTAGAAAAAGTGGTGGAAAAGGTAGTGGAGAAAGAAGTCAAAGCGACCGCTCCCGCCAAGGCTCCCAAAGAAAGAGCGGCAAGACTTACTCTTGACGAAGCGTATGCAAAACTCACAAAGACTCAACAAAAATATTTTGACAGTCTTAGAGAGTATGCGCTGACGAAAGACAAGTGCAAGGAGAAGAAATCGACTTACTTCATACTTTTGGGGCAGTCGTCAGTCAATCCGCTCATCAAACTTACGATAAAGAAAGACACGACCGTAGCGCTTTTTAAGATGGAAGACGAGTACTTGAAGGATATACGCAAGGACGCGACGAATGACGGAACAAAAGTCAAAGTAAAAGAGACTGAAGTCGTAGTATCAGACGCTCAATCTTGCAAGGTCGCAAAGAATATGATTGATTTGCGAGAAGACCAAATCGAGAGATATCAAGACTTGTTGAGAGAACAAAGAAGTATGCGTAATAAAAAATAATAGATTCTTCGACTGCTCTTAGAATGATATATATTATGTCACTTCGAGCGAAGCAGAGATACTCTATAATATTATAAGAGGTCTCCACTACGGTCGAAATGACAAGATAATAGGCGCTAGTGTCTGGTATATTATAAATTAGATATACGACTTCGCTGTATATCGCTAAAGAAGCGTTTGGAGCGAGAGTTAATTATTCGACGTTTCGCAAAATCAGTCTTTTGGCAACGTAATATTCGTATCTTCTATATCGCTGTATCTATAAGTCAACAGTTTCTTTTCCTTAGCGTTTTCTATAGAAAGCGTCATCTGCTTTTTGGTCGTGCAATCAAGCGTAATCATATAGTTGTCGACATTGCCGAAAAGATCTTCTTTCTGGCTTTCGTATTCGGCTGTAAATTCGCTTTCTTCATACTCTTTGCCAAAAAAAGTTTCGTATTTTATTCTAAATGCTTCTTTGAAAAAATTATCCGGATCAAAAGAATATTTGTGCGTGGCAATCTCTTTGACGTAAGGTTCTTTTACTCCGACGTACGCCAGTCCCGTTCTGTCTGCAATAGAGGAGAGATAGTCGTCGGCATCTTTGACGTCTATATCTTGCCAAGCGCCGGAGATATACGCCTTGTTTTCGTCAGTTGAAAATTGGTATATGACGTTGTTAGGTTCGCCGCTATCGTCGGTCGTCGTAGTCTCAAAGAGAATCCTTGAGCCGTCATTGACGTATTTTGCAACGGTATTAGGCTCTTGCGAATTTACTACCGTAAAATTTTTTAGGGTAGTGAAGTCTTTTAAGTCGTAATATTCAAAGTTGAATCCGTCGCCGTCTTTATTGCAGGCGCAAAAAGCAACTGCAAGAATACATATCAATATAATACTTGTTGTGATTATTAATTTCCTTTTCATTGTTTTTCCTCCAAATATAGACTTTGCAATTTGTCCGTAAATATGCATAGCCGTTGAAGTGAAGCAGAAGAGTCTTAAGTTATTTGAAAAACTTTAAAAAAAACGCTTTTAACCTA
>WSNH01000183.1 GCA_013316135.1 Clostridia bacterium | reverse complement strand
GATTATATTGTAGAAGGTGAGAATATTTCTAAAGCATTCGTGGAGCAAAGTGATAAAAACAGGCAATTAACTGCGTCAATTACTTTGTTCCGCCACCAATTGGAACTAAGAAGAATTGAAGAAATGATGGCTGACAACAAGCCTATTCCTACGCAAAATGAGAATAAAGTAAAACGTACTATTATTGACAATACTGTCAATCTATATAGACGTATGGAGACGCAGAAACTTAGCGAAAAGAAAAAACAGTGCAATGACAGTATAGATAAATTTATAAGTGAGTGCCAGTGCAACGGTATTGAGTTGGATGAAGTTATTACGGAAGAAAAGTTGCAGGCGTTGGCTGATAGCGTATTTGAGAATGACAAATTTGAATTTCAAAAAATCAACTTTGCAATGAATCTCTGTCTTCAAGAAGAAGAGGCGAGCGAAGAATTTATATTTGGAGACGACACGCTCTATGAAGTATCGGAATTGCTGTTTGGCGATCCAATGAGAATCGAGTACATAAAAGATAACTTTTTTAGGAATTTTAAGGAACTGTCAAACGGCAATTTCTGGGAGAGAAACAGATATTTTCTTATAGCGTCGGGAGTTTCGTTGGCATTGATATCTGTTTTGACGCCAGTCGCATTAGGTATTCACGCTATGAGTTCTGCCGCATTGACGAGTTGTCTTGCTCAAATAGGACATTGCGCGCCAGGATTGATCGGAACGGGAATTGCTAAGGTCACTGCTATGACGATGTTGAGTTCGGCGTTTATTTACAGCGGAGTATTGGCAGGTGTCGGCATAGACGGTCTGCTGAGGAGCAAGCAAGTAAAAGAGGCTTTTCGTCAATTAAAGCCCAACGATTTGGCTGCCTTGCTTGCAATGAAGGCTACGCTTATCAACTTTGGAATGGAGAATATGGACGATGACGAGTGCAAGAAAGAATTGGACAAATGTCTGTCAAGTCTCAACGATTTGCGAGCCGATTCGGAATATATGCTGATTGTCGAAAAGAGCGACGCCGACAGCAGTAAGAAAAAAATTCAGATATGCAACCGCTTTATAAAACGCCTTGCGGTATGCGTAGGTATTTAAAGAAAAGCAAGTCGAAAGACTTGCTTTTTCGTTATATGATGGAGAGTAATATTATCGACTATTGCAAAAAGTTCAAAATATGTGATACAATAAAGTCGGAAATAATTATAAATGGTGAGTTATGATCGGCATACTTTATTTTAGTTCTACTGGCAACAGTTTGCAGATAGCGAAAAAAGTAAAAGAGAGATTTTGCGGAAGCATAGTCTATATTCCTAAGTATGACGGTGACGGAAGCGAATTCCAAAGGCTTTTTATTGTCACGCCTATTTATTCTTTTGGACTTCCTACTCCAGTGTTTGAGTTGTTGCCGAGACTTGACAAAGACAAAGATTTGATAGTAATTCAGAATTACGGCGGTATGATTGGTGGAGCAGACGCTTTGCTTTATGATTACGCAAAGCAATTTGGATTGAAGATAAAGGGCATTTATACAGTGAAAATGCCTGAAAATTATACGCTTTTCCTCGTGCCACCCAAGTTTTACACAAAGAGTATTTTAAAAAGTTCAGGCAAAAGAATAGATAAGATTCTTGACAAAATAGAGAAAGAAGAATACTATTTGCCAAAGTCAAAAATAAAGACCGCTAAAAAAGAGACCTATCTCAAGAACAAAAGCAATTGGCATCTGATTGGCAACAGATTTTCTGTAAATGACAGTTGCATCAAGTGTCACAAGTGCATACAGATCTGTCCGTCAAATAACATCAGTTTGGAAAACGGCGAGATAGTCTTCAAAGACAATTGTATTGCTTGTCTTGGGTGCTATCAAAGATGTCCGCAAAAAGCAATAGTATATCTTGACAAGAAAAGCAAATATAGATACGTCAATCCCAACGTCAAAGAAAGTGAAATAGGAAAAGACTTGTAATTATATAGGAAGAATTATGAAAAACAGAGTAGAAGCACCAATTAACTGTCTGTTTCAAGGTTGCTATAATCCGCAATTTGAAGAAGAAATTGCAAAATGTAAAGACAAATGCTTTGAATACAACAAATTAAATCCCAACGACAGGCAATCCCAGAGGAAAATGCTTGAAGAAATATTGGGCAATATGGGAAAAGAGGTAATGATTACTCCGCCATTTTGGTGCGATTACGGATATAATATTTCGGTGGGAGATTATTTTTATTCCAATCACAATATGATCGTTACCGACGGCGCTCGAGTAAGTTTTGGCGACAATGTGTTTGTTGCTCCCAATTGTTGCTTTACGACCGCAGAACATGCCATAGATCCGCAGCAGCGTAAAGCGGGAATGGAAATCGCAAAACCGATTACAATCGGCAACAACGTCTGGATAGGAGCAGGAAGCACTATTCTCGCGGGTGTAACAATAGGAGATAATAGCGTAATAGGAGCAGGAAGCGTAGTGACCAAGTCTATTCCTGCCAACGTAATTGCAGTGGGTGTACCTTGCAAAGTAAAGAGAGAAATCACTGAAGAGGATAAGTATCGCTATCCTATGCACGAATCCTTGAAAAAACAAATTTAATTAAAAGCAATTAATATATCTTTGAAATTTGATTAATAAAATTTATAATTTTATTGACTATTTAAATTTCATATGTTAAAATTTAATAAAAATTCAAAGG
>WSNH01000182.1 GCA_013316135.1 Clostridia bacterium | reverse complement strand
TTGAAATGCTATTTAATCGACACATATCGGATAAAATAAGCATATTGAACAATGTTCAATACAATATTTCCACCAAAGACAACAATTTTTGAGTAAGAATATAAGGAAATATAATATGAATTACGCAATTTTAGTGGATCTCAACAGTATGCGTCTGTCATACGACAGTTTTGCAAAGGCTATAGCAAGTCTTGACGGTAAGATAGCCTACGCTAAACTCTATGGGTATAACAATAAGCGAAACAACGATTTTAATACCTTTATAAAGACTTACGGAGCAGAGGTTGCATTGCCTGTCAACAATCGCAAGAAAGTGCGCATAGATATCAGACAAGTCATAGACGCCGTGACTATTGCCTGTATGCGTACCAACGTCGACGCATTCTTCATAATATGCAGTGAACTTGACTCAATAGCAATGATAAATGCGCTTAAGAAACTTGGCAAGAGAGTAATAATGGGTATTGAGTCGCCAAGTTTTGTGGCGGAGCAGTGCGACGGATATATTATGCTCGAGAGGTCTTTCCCCGAAGAAGAGGGAAAAAAGCCTTTGCCATTGCATTCTGAAGATAAGAATGACGAGTTTTTGCCATATAGCGGAGTGAAGCAAGAAAAGAAGTCTGACGAAATGGAAAAGATTAAGCAAGAACTCAAAGAACTTATGGAGAATAAGCGCCGTCAAAAGAGCGAAATAGAAATGGGGCAGAGTGTGCTTCAACTTGACGACTTATTGAAAAAATATTTTTAGAAATAAAAGAAAAAGCGCAAAGGTTATTGCCATTGCGCTTTTTTCTTTTATTATAGTTTTCTAAGCAAATTTAAATTGTCTAAGGCTTCAGCGTTATTAGAAGTTACTACTATACCTGCGACTTAACATTTTTGCAGGTCTGTGCAATCTACGCAGGTTGTAAACCGACTTTCAATATTGTACAAAGACTGCGGCAAAAAGGAGTTTTTGCTCCATTTGCTAGGCAACCTTCGCATTTATCATTTTTTCGGTGATATCAACTCCGCTTAATCGGCTCCAAAGTTTGGCTACTTTTTCTCGCAGTTGTTCATCGTTGTTAAGCGCAGCAGTACGAGCGTCGTACTTTTCGCGATTAAGACCGCAGGGCTATGAGAAAATTTTTCAGTTTATTAAGATTTTAATTCGGAGTCATTTTTAGAATTATTCTGAAGGCGCTTGGTTTGTCTGCGCTGTTTATTTTCTTGTTTCTTCGCGCGCAATTTCTCTAATAATTCCATTTCTTTTTGCACGATTTTATCTCCCCAAGGAGTAGAGTAGTTGTAAGGCGTAACATATCCTTTGAAATCATTTTGAGTACGCTCTAAAAGCAGAGTCATAGTAAGTACCAACGCCATAAACGGATAAGCGACAAAGGTACCGGTATTGATAAGAGAGTAGCCTTCAAAACCTACAAACACCGCTAAGCAAAACAGATTGAAAGAATTCTTTATATTTTTAAAGAGTATTTGAAGGCGAACGACATAGAAGAAGACGTAGGCAATAATTCCCATTATTCCCATAGATGCTATTATTTGGAAGAATGTAGAGTGGAACCAATAAATACCTATAGCGCTTGTATGAGTATGCGAACCCACATATCCTTTGCCGACGCCAAACAGCGGGTGAGCCTTGAATAAACCCCACGCTTCTTTATATAAATCGCTGCGGCCGGAAGTGCCTAAACCTCGGTCAATAAGAGCCGCAAACATATTGTTGACATCTTTCATTAAGCAAAGATAGATTACCAACATTCCCAGAATTACGATACCTATATATAAAAAGTGTAATTTTTTGTTGGGCGCCTTGATTATTGTAAATATCAATGCCACAATAGCGCTTATGACTCCAAATATGATACCGCCTCTGCTAAATGTCAGCACAAGACAAGCGTATTGAAATATTCCCAAAGCAAGATATATCCAACCTTGACGATAACGCGTGGAAAGATACATTGTCATACCCGCAGTGAAAATAAGATACGTAGCGACATCGTTTCTGTCCGCCCAACCTACTTCCCACACCGCGTGATGCCATTCGTGCACGGGTATTCCACTTTTGGCTATTACCGTAATAAGTTGAAAACATATTGTCAAGCCGATATACATCAATGTCTTGGAAAAATACAAAGGCACGTCTCGTTGGTCGTCGCGCTTGAGGTAGTGGTTGTATAGTAAGTATACGGCAGGTACGCCAAGCCCCAACATTACGAAGTCGGGAAGAGATCTCAAAAAGTCTTGTTTAATAAGTGTGCCTACTCCGCCCAGTAGCAACGCGTATGCGACTGCAATCAATGGGAAAAACATTTTTCCGCGCGTGAATTTGTGTCTTCCATTTTTGACGAGGAAAAATACAAAACATATTCCAAGAGGTATAGCAAGCGGCCATAAGTATGTATAGTCCGAGAAATTACTGGAGAATACGAGCAAAACCGCGCTGAAGAAGTTGATTGTGAACGGAAGAATATCATTTGCTCCCAAAAGAGCCAAACAGGCAAGTATAACTGCGCCGGTTATGCCCACAGGCGCGCATTTTGTCACCCAACCTATAAATATTACGAAGCACACCAAAGCAATATAAAAGTCCGAATATATGAATTTATTGATAAAACTTTGGTATTTGTTATATCCTGTGTTTTCTATTTCGTTTGTTTGTATCATTATGCTCCAAATAGATAATATCAAACTATACCG
>WSNH01000181.1 GCA_013316135.1 Clostridia bacterium | reverse complement strand
TAACAATACTAAAATATGGCAAAAAAGTTTATATTTGTCAATCAAAATCAATGGGAGAAATGAATGGACAAGACAAAAAAAGACAGAAGATTTAAGCGTACCCAACAACAATTATTGTTGGCATTGAAAGAATTGATAAATACCAAAAGTATTATAAATATCTCTGTAAGAGAACTTGCAGAACTTGCCGATGTCAACAGGGCTACTTTTTATCTTCATTACAGAGACCCTTACGATATGCTAGAGCAACTGGGCAATGAATTTATTGACAATATGAAGACGATACTCATCAAGGATAACGAGAGTTTTAATCCGGCCAAGAGTTTTGTCAATCTATATAAATACGTCAAAGAAAATTATGATATTGCTTATATTCTCTTTTCTCCCAACTGTGACAGCGGATTCGGAAGACATTTGGAGAGGTCGCTAGAGAAGTTTTGTTTTGACAGTTGGATAGTGCGCGCTAAAGACGACGACTCTCGCAATTGCGATTATTACAGCGTTTACCTTGTCGCAGGTATCAAAGCATTGTTGGAGAAGTGGATTTTTGACGGCTTCGTAGAGACTCCTGAAGAAATGGCAAAATTGTCCCAATATTTTATGATGTACGGTGGAAAGCAATTTTGGGAATAGTTATTACCCAAAGGCAAACGATACTAAGATTTTGACGGTTCATCATATAAAGATTTTAATTCAAGCAATCTGGCGTATGCAAGTTGATATTGCGCCACGCTTACCAATTGGATTTTTTCATATTGCCAGTTTTTCCGAATTCTTTTTTCGCTTCGACTTTTTGCAAATCGCAGATTTTTATTAAATATTTGTTTTTGCCAATAATCAACGTGTCGTTGTTGAGTTTGATAAGATTGAAGGTGAAAGAGAACTTTAAATGTTTTGCTAAGCCGTTGCCTCCCACGCCGACTAACGCAATAGGCATGGAAAGTAGCCAAACGCTGTAACTGATAGATGTAGAACTATTAATAAAAAATAATCCGTAAACTCCTAAAGGTAGCGTAACTATGCCTATGATTAGCATAAAGAAATAAATAAAAAATATAGATTTAGATTTTTTAGCAATTATCTCCATTATTTCGTATTTTTATTAAACATTCTGTCGTTATCTGTAATTTTTCTCAAAACTTTGCAAGGATTGCCTACGGCAATCACGCCCTCGGGAATATCTTTTGTGACTACGCTGCCGCTGCCTATGACGGAGTTTTTTCCTATCGTAACTCCGCCGTTGACTATAACGCCGCTTGCGAGCCATACGCCGTCGCAAATGGTAATTGCCTTGGCGTATTCAAGGTCATATACGCCGTCGGAGAATTGCTGAATAGCCCTCTCGTCTGCTACCAATGGATGCATCGGAGTTGCAATAGTGACATTGGGACCAAACATAACATTGTCCCCGATAGTCACAGGCGCGACGTCAAGGATTACGCTGTTGTAATTTGCATAGAAATTCTCGCCAATAGAGGTGTTGCAACCGTAATCAAATCTGACAGTTGGCTCAAAATAAAAATTTTTTTTATGACTTTTGAGTACGCTGTGAAGTAGGTCGTATCTCTTTTGTTCGTCGTCCTCGTTTGAGTTGTTGAATTCCACGCACGCTTGGCGTACCTTTCTTCTCAGCGCAACAAGTTCGGGATCGGTAGGGTTGTAAAGTTGACCTGCCACCATCTTTTCTCTTTCTGTCATAAAATCACCTCATACATATTTATACATTGATATTATAACAAACGGAGCAGTGCAAAGTCAACTGCATATTTATCTGCTGTAATCGGTCCGCTTGATGGTAAATCTTGAGATGACAAACACAATAATAGGCAATAAGATTATAGGTATATAAAGACACAAATTATTTAAATTGACGGCGTTTGCTATATCTCTATTATAAAGCGCCTCAATAAATCCGCCTCTTATCAGCATATTAAAAAACAGTCTGTCAGGCAAGTTTGTTTGTATTAAAACATATGCCAACAGAATAGAAAAGATTGCGCATACTGGAAGTATGCCGTTTTTGCAAATGACTGACAAGTAATAAACAAAAGTGTACACAACCGTTAGCGCTATAAGATGACTAGTCAAGAAAAGACAAAAATATTGAAAATAGTTTAGGACATATAAAGAATTGCCGCCGGTATAAAGTACGCAGTATTTTGCTCCGCTGTCGCGATACATAAGTCCTAAAAGAGCAATAATTATTTCAATTACAGTCACTAAAGCAATCATAACAAGCAATGAAACGCCGTACTTTCTGTCAATAATTTTTGTGCGCTTTTCGCCCGAAGAAAAAATAAGTTTTGACATTTTATTCATTACATCGGACGTTTGATAAAATCCGCCTATAAGAAGACTTGCCAGCAATATGAATATCATTATCGGCGCTTTAAAAGTACCCAAATAATGAAATTGCGTGTATTTTGTTTCTTCAGAAAACTCTACTAATGAGTCATATGGCAATTGGTATGTAATGCTAAGTTTATAGAGCAAAGATATATATTGCGCGCCATTATTGTAATTTGTCATTCCAGGGGCATATACGTTTAATTTTTCATATTGCGCTTTCAGTTCTTCTTGCGAATCATAGGGCTTGATTTCTTCAATAAAGTTACTGTAGACGGACTCTTGGAAATGAAAATCCTCATTATCGGCTCTTGGTATGGAGGTGTACCAAAAGAAACTCATTATACATAACAATATTGCAATTACAATG
>WSNH01000180.1 GCA_013316135.1 Clostridia bacterium | reverse complement strand
GTTCTCGATATGTTGGGAATGACTTAACTAGTATAATAAAAGCGGGAAATACTCCCGCTTTATTGAATTTATATAGATTTATTTTGCAGATTTCTTAGCCAATTTTTCTTCGCGCTTTTCATTTTTCTCAATCATTTTAGTTTCTTTATTGGCAAGTTTTGTCTTTTCTTTTTCGAGTGCTTTTCTCTCTTTTTCGTTTTGTTTGATTTCTTTAATTACGTCGTTGACCATTACGGCTTTGCCTTCTTTTCTGCGTTTTTCCATAGCGTTTTTACTTAAAATATGTCCCAACGTGCCGAATACTCCGCCAATCAATTTGAAGATACCTCTGAAGTATTTTTTGTTGCCCCACATTAGCATACCGTCGATAAGGGAAGTGTGGATAAGTCCCGAAGATATGCCGACGAGACCTCTGAGCGGCATTTCTTCCATACCTTGCTTGAGCATCATCATAGTTGTTATGTCGGCATTTGGCACTTGGCTTTTGATTATGGACGGCGCAACTTTGACTATTAGTTTGCCAATCAAGCACACTTTGAGTTCGCCGATTGTGGTGTTGTAATCAAAATAACCGCGCTTGGTGTCGGCATTGACAGGAATGTCTCCATCGTATAGTTTTGCAAATTGCTCGGCAGGTATTTCGTCGCAATGCGCGATATCGTAATAGCAAGGGCATATAGACTGATAATCTGGGATTTTCTTTTCTTCTTGGTCAAACTTAACGTGGATTACGCCTTGCAGTCTAATATCTCTGCTTGACGCGCCGATTAAGATATTGTATTCTCCGTTTGTCGCATACCATTCGTTAATTACGGTATTGTAGAAAGCAAAGGATCGGTAATCGAGCGTATGTGTGACTTTGACGCTTTCACCCGCTTTGATAAATACTTTTTCAAATCCCTTGAGTTCTTTCTTTGCTTTGAATACTACCGGATTTGGATCGTTGATATACAGTTGACAGACTTCGTATCCGTCAACCTTGCCGGTATTTGTGACATTGTAAGACACTTGCATTCCGTCGATTTTCAAGTCGCTGTACTCAAAGGTCGTATATGACAAACCATAGCCGAATGGAAAGAGTACATTTTTGTTTGCGCTGTCAAAATACCTGTAGCCTACATAAATGCTTTCTCTGTATTCTACGTTTTTCGGACCCATCGGGAAGTATTTGCTGACGATATTGTCTTCTTCCTTTATGGGGTATGTCTCGGCAAGTTTACCGCTTGGGTTGACTTTGCCAAAGATTACGTTATAGAGCGCCTCTCCGCCTGCTTCGCCGGGAAGATACGCGTTGATCAGTGTAGTTACTTTGCTTATCCAAGGCATTACCACTGGTGAGCCGCCGAAGAGTACGACTACGGTATTAGGATTGATGGAAGTCATAACTTCGATAAGGTCGCTGTGGCTTTTTGGTATTGTCATATGGCTGCGGTCATAACTTTCGCTTTCGTATTGATCCGTAAGCCCGACGAATAGGAATACTTTTTTATGATTTTTCGCCACTTGAATTGCCTCTTCGAGTAGTTTCCCGTCAAGTTTGTCGCCGACCAAATCGTATGCGGGAGCAAATTCATATTTCTTGCCGTTGCCGTCCATAGCCTCGAGGAAACTGACAAGCTTGTATGGATTGATTCTCGAAGAGCCGGAGCCTTGATAACGCAGTGTGCGAGCAAGTTCGCCAATGATAGCAATATCGTCTTGACTTTCTTCGATAGGCAGCACATTGTTATCGTTTTTCATAAGTACGAATGATTGCTCTGCAATCTCTCTTGCCACTTCGTGCGCTTCGTCATAATCAGCCTTGTATTCGGGTTGAAGAGCAGAGTAACTCTTAATAATATATCCCAGCAATCTTTCAACGACGCTGTCAAGTTGTTTTTCGTCGAGTTTGCCGCTCTTGACGGCTTTGACAATTTGTTTGTCCGTAGCTCCGCCGCAACTTGGCATTTCTAGGTCAAGCCCCGCTTTTATTGCTTCTATACGGTTGTTGAGCGCGTTCCAGTCACTGACTACGATACCTTTAAATCCCCATTCGTCTCTCAAAATGTCTGTGAGAAGTCGCTTGTTGTCTGACAGGTATACGCCGTTGAGTTTGTTGTAAGAGCACATCACCGTGTCGGGTTGAGCCTTGACGGCCTCTTCAAATGCGGGAAGATATATCTCTCTCAAAGTACGCTCGTCCATTATGCTGTTGATAGTCATTCTGCGTTTTTCTTGATTGTTGGCGCAGAAGTGCTTGAGCGAAGTGCCCACGTCGTTTGACTGAACGCCTTCGATATAATTCCTGCACATTTTTCCCGCAAGATACGGGTCTTCGGACATATACTCAAAGTTGCGTCCGCAAAGAGGACTCCTCTTGATATTCGTGCCCGGTCCCAAAATCGTGCTGATATTTTGGTCAAGGCATTCTTTGCCCAACGCTTCGCCCATCTTGGTTGCCATATTCACGTTCCAAGTGCTTGCAAGATTGACTGCGGGCGGGAATGCCGTAGCAGGGAAGGATTGCTTCATTCCAAGATTGACGTCATCGTCGTTTTCTTTTCTCAATCCGTGAGGACCGTCCGCCATCATCACGCTTGGCACGCCAAGTCGCTTAATCGGCTTGGTGCTCCAGAAGTCATAGCCGGAGCATAGTCCCGCCTTTTCTTCCAAAGTCATTTTGGTGATCAGTGTCTTAATTTCGTCAATCATAAAGCCTCCGTCGCTTAAGTAAATATTAAATACACACCTATTTTACCA
>WSNH01000179.1 GCA_013316135.1 Clostridia bacterium | reverse complement strand
ATAATTTCTTTTTAATTCCCATAATTTGTATCGTCGTTTTTTGCAATTACTTTATGTTGCGGAGCATACTATTGAAAGAAGATATGGGTAAAAATCATTGGGAAAAAATTAAAATAAAATATTTGCCTCAAGTAAGCAAAAAGCATTTGACAAAGCACTATATTTTGCCTATACTTTAAGAGCATAACACAATATATTGTTGATAAAGGAGAATCGCAATGAAATTTGAACAATGGAACGGATTTAAAGAAGGCGCTTGGCAAGAGCAGATAGCAGTGAGAGATTTTATCAATCTCAACTATACTCCTTATGACGGAGATAAATCTTTCTTGGCAGGTCCTACCGAGCGTACCAAAAAAGTAATGGACAAAGTCAACAAACTCCTCAAAAAGGAGATGGACAAGGGCGGAGTACTCGACGTGGATACAAAACGCGTGTCTGGACTTTTGGCTTATGACGCAGGATATATTGATAAAAATCTTGATATAATCGTCGGCTTCCAGACTGACGAGCCTTTGAAGAGAGGTGTAAATCCTTTCGGCGGTATTCGTATGGCAAGACAGGCTTGCGAGGCTTACGGCTATAAACTTTCCGACGAGATAGAAGAAAACTTTAAGTATTCCACCACTCACAACGACGGCGTATTCAGCGTATATACCGACGAAATGAGAGCGGCAAGAAAGGTAGGAATTCTCACCGGACTTCCCGACGCTTACGGCAGAGGCCGTATCATAGGCGATTACAGAAGAGTAGCGCTTTACGGCGTGGATTATTTGATCGAGCAAAAGAAAGCCGACAAATTAAGATACGGTAAGAATGATATGTCCGAAGAAAATATCAAGTGTCTCGAGGAGTTGCATCAACAGATCAAGGCGCTTGAGGAGTTGAAGGGTATGGCTCAAAAGTACGGATTTGACATATCTCAACCGGCAAACACCGCAAAAGAGGCTATTCAGTGGCTGTATTTCGGTTATTTGGCTGCAATCAAAGAGCAGAACGGCGCGGCAATGAGCCTTGGCAGAACTTCTACTTTCCTTGATATATATATCCAAAGAGACATTGAAAGAGGCATTTTGACAGAAGAGCAAGCGCAAGAACTTATGGACGACTTTGTAATCAAACTTCGTCTTTCGAGACAGTTGCGTACTCCCGAATACAATGACCTTTTCGGCGGAGATCCGACCTGGACGACGGAGAGCGTAGGCGGTATGTCTAACGACGGCAGAACGCTTGTAACAAAGAACTCTTTTAGAATGCTCAACACTCTTTATACTTTGGGTAGCGCGCCGGAGCCGAATTTGACTATACTTTGGTCTGATAATTTGCCGGATAACTTCAAGAAATTCTGCGCTCAAGTATCTATTGACACAGATTCTATTCAGTATGAGAATGACGATTTGATGCGCCCTATGTATGGCGACGATTATGCCATTGCCTGTTGCGTATCAGCAATGCAGGTCGGCAAGCAAATGCAATTCTTCGGCGCAAGATGTAACCTTGCAAAACTTCTTCTTTTGACGCTCAACGGCGGTAAGGACGAAAATTACGGAATGCAGGTTGCACCGGAGGGTAAACAGTTTAAGGGCAAACTTAACTATGATGAAGTAATGCAGGCATTTGACAAGTATTGCGCTTGGATGAGCAGACTCTATATCAATACACTTAATGTAATTCACAGAATGCACGACAAGTATGCTTATGAAAAGATACAGATGGCGTTGCACGATACCGAGGTCACAAGATTTATGGCTTGCGGCGTAGCAGGTCTGTCGGTTATAGCAGATTCTTTGTCGGCAATTAAATACGCAGAGGTAACTCCGGTATACGGCGAGAGCGGTCTTATTGAAGACTTTGAAATTAAGGGTGATTTCCCAAAATACGGCAACGATGACGATAGGGTCGACTCAATCGCGGTAGACGTGTTGACGAAATTCAGCAACGAATTGAAGAAAATCCCGACTTACAGAGATTCAATTCACACGCTGTCGGCTTTGACTATTACGTCCAACGTAGTATACGGTAAGAAGACGGGATCTACGCCGGATGGCAGAAAGAAAGGCGAGCCGTTTGCTCCGGGCGCAAACCCAATGCACAACAGAGAGACTTGCGGAGCGTTGGCGTCACTCAACTCGGTATCTAAATTGCCGTACAACTGTTGCCAAGACGGTATATCCAACACATTTTCTATTTTGCCAAACGCGCTTGGCGAAAATATGGATAAGAGAGTATCAAATCTTTCTGATATGCTCAACGGCTATTTTGAAAACGGAGGTCATCACCTCAACGTCAACGTGCTTGATAGGTCAAAACTCGTAGCGGCAATGGAAAATCCGGAAATGTACCCAAATATCACCATACGCGTATCGGGATATGCGGTCAACTTCCACAAACTTTCTAAGCCTCAACAACTTGAAGTCTTGAAGAGAACTTATCATGGAGAAATGTAAGGCGAGAATAGATTCTTTATACAATGGCTCAGCCGTAGACGGCAAAGGTTTGCGTTGTGTGGTGTTTTTCACAGGATGCAATATGCGTTGCGGTTTTTGCCACAACCCCGAGACTTGGATGGAAAAGGGCATTGAGATAACTTTGTCCGAACTCGTATCAAGAATTAAAAGATATAAAAGTTATATTAAGAACGGCGGCGTCACTTTATCGGGTGGCGAGCCGTTTTTGCAAGCCTGCTTTTGCAAACAACTTATCGCGGCGTTACACCAAGAGAATATAAGCGTAGTCATAGAGACCAACGGACTTATCTGCGATGCAGAACTCATA
>WSNH01000010.1 GCA_013316135.1 Clostridia bacterium | reverse complement strand
CGTAAGAATTTTCTATACTTTGAATAAGAACGAGTGCAAGCGCACTTGCCGTACGTCAAGCGAGTTTGAAGACGTAGAGAAAGCATTATTTCCGTGTAAAATTACGACGTCTCCCTTCTCGCCCAACTTCAATATTCAAATTCGACAACCATCTCGTGATAGCGTACTACATCTGCTTTAAGCACGAGTTGCGGGTTGACCTTATCTTTCTTGGTATAGTAAGATATGACTTCTTCGTTATAAATTTCCAAAGAGTTGATTCTATTCTTACCCTTGCTGTAAAGCACCGTGAGGCGGTTATTGTCCATACCGTAGACGTTGTCCCAATTATATGAGATGTCCTCGCCGTAGTTGGACCAATAAGCCTTGTTGCTTTCGTCATTATACGCTCTGGAAATCACTGTTCCGTCCTTGTCAAAGACTTGTCTTGACTCTATTCTCATAAAGTGAGTGTAGATTCTGAAGTTGTCGCTTGCGCTTAAGCCGTTCTCGGATATAGTCTCGCCGTCGGTATTAGCCTTGATGAAATCAATTGGATTAAATCCATCGGCAAGAGTTCCGCTTGAGACGCCGTCTTTAACCTCGTAAGTCAACTTATCAAGCACTTTAAATTTCTTTTCGTAATTCTTAACCTTATCTTTGTTATCATAATAAGTCTTTCTGTCGGCATCTTCAAATGTCGTGGTCTTGACAGTATAATTGTCCGCATTAGTATAATTTATTTCAAAATACATAAAGTGGACATACTCGTCTGCCCCAGACGGCCAGCCGGCATTATTTTCATCTCCGCGAGTAATACAGTCATTTACAAAGGTACCGTCGTCTTCAGTCTTTCTGTAATAGGTAAAAGCGTACATAAAATTTGCGCTCCAAGACTTACCGAACAATTCGTCGGTAAGCGAGCCAAGCGTAGTTACGCTCTTTGCCACCGACTGAGCAGCTTTGTCATAATATTCTTTTTCTTTCTCCTCCGCGCTCTTACAGCCTGCGAATAAGCAACAAGTCATAGCGACAAGCAAGAGTATAGAAGTTATTAACAAAAATTTCTTTCTGGTCTTCATTATTTTTCCTCCTTATCTTGCGCCTGAGCCGTCTCGGCAGCGTCAGCAGTCAATTCTTCTTTAATACTTGATATATCTTCTTCAAGTTGTTGTATTCTCTCTTCTTCTGCAACTACGGAATATACGTCGCTTTCGCCCTTAATCTCTTCGTCGACGATACCTTCGAGTCTCTTTGCGTCTTCAAGTCTCTTGACGGCAAGTCTACTCTGTATCTCCGCCATCTTCTTACCGCTGAGTTTATAGAACAGTATCGGCACGATAGATATAAGATTAAGCACGGCAGGTATTATCGTATATATCGAGAAGAGACCCAATTTTGTGAAGTCTGACTGCACCGGCGTATGGTCGTTGAGGAAAGGCAACGCCTGCGAGAATCCAAAGAAAACGAGCAAATAACTCATCGTGTAGTCCTTAAGTCCCGAAGAAACCTTAGAACGCAAACTCATAAGCGAGAAGGTGATACCCTCGCATCTATCTCCCGTCTTATCTTCCCAATAGTCAAGCGTATCGGTTGCCATAAGGTGCGGTATTACATTGAGAATACCGACAGGTATCATTGCGATAAACATCAAAATCGCCACTAACCACCAAGCCTTGCCTCCGATAATATATATAAAGAATATCAAAGCAAGCGCAACCGAGTGCCATATAGTTGCCAATATAAACAGCTTTTTGCTGTCCATCAACTTCCTTAATTTTGGCGCAAGCATCATACCTATCATAGACGCAACGGCTCCCGGCAACGAGAATATAATCTGCAGCGAGCCGTTGGAATATATATAAGACACGACGTAGATTATCATCGCCGATACGAAGTTGCGGAAAAATGTCAACAGGTTGGAACATATCAACAGCAAGAATTGCTTATTCTTGAAAAGATACTTAAATCCCTCGAGCACGTTGGGCGTACGCGAAGTAGGCTCCAATCTCTCTTTGACAAACTTTGCGCCAAGTACCATAAAGAGCGGTCCGAGTATACCTATTATCAACGCCATAAGCATATATGAGTTGGGATAATTGTCATTTGTCAAAATGAGGAACAACGTCAAAAGCACGAGCGCAGACTGCTCTCCTATACTTCCCAAAATACGGCTTATGGAAATTATCTTTGCTCTCTCGTCGGTGTTTGGCGAAGCAACCGCCGGCAAACCGTTGAGCGGAACTCCTACAGCAGTACCGAGCACGGAATAAAGCAAATAAGTCACCCACATAAACGCAATCTTACCGCTTGCGCCCATCGAAGCGTAAATGCTCGGCATAAACATTACAATAGTCAGCACGCCCCAAGGAATAGCGGCGCCGAAAAGATAGGGTCTCATCTTGCCCCATTTTGTTCTCGTACGGTCGACTATGACGCCCATAATCGGGTCGTTGAGACCATCGAAAATCTTTGAAACCAAAAACATCGTACCTACTGCCGCAGGCGCAATGCCTACGCAAACAGTGTAGAAGAATAACAAATATCCTTGCACAAGTCCAGTGACTGCGCTTGAGGCAAACTGCGCCAAAGAAAAGAATATGTAGTCTCTCTTCTTAAGGTACTTCTTGTTGGCAAGTTCATCACTTGTATTTTGAGATACGGCTTCTTCTTGAATTGGCATTACGTCTGCCGCCATATCTTGTTGAACGTGTTCTTCCACTCAAACTCCTCCCTTTTGCATATTATTATGTTAATATAATCTATATTATTATAACAAATAAAAAACTATATATCAATACCTATATTTGTAAAATATCATAACCACGTCGTAATAAAACCTTTAGCCAACGTTATTTTTGCAACTTCTTGGTAAAGAAATCTCCGTCCGGGTACGCAAGTACGAATGCGCCGGTACTGCTCCAAGCCTGCAACATCGAGCCGTCGGGATGTATTGGCGAGAAAAACTCTATAGGAGTATAGTTGCCTTTTTCTGCATTATACTCAAACCATCTTGTCAAAGGATAGATATAATCCAAACCTCTCATCAATTTTGCATACGCGTATACGCAGGATAAATACGGCCAGTCTCCGCCGTTGTGATAATAATACGGCAAAGAAGACTTCTGAACGATATCTTCGGTATTCTTATAGAAAGGATATACCGAAAGAGTGCCAAAGTCTCCCGCGCCTTGCTCTTTGTTGTTTTTGCTCTCGAGCAAGTCTTGCATATTCTTAAGCATTCTATCTGCCCTTTCCTCACTAGTCAAACCGAAGAGTACCATTACTACGGTGTCTATCGAGAGATTGTCTTCGACAAATTTATCGCTACAATAATTGACAAACCATCCCTTTTCATCATCCCAAAGCAAGTCGTTGATAGACTTGACGACCTTGTCGTACTTGTCCGCATATTCCTTTGACTTGATACCGTCGCCATAGCAGACCTTGTATATCTCGCTCATTGCAAAGAGCGCTCTTGCATACAACGCCTCGTCGTAAGTGGCATAAGTCGAACGAAATACGTTGTCACACCAATCGCGGCGATTGTATTCTCCGCCTTTGACCAAAAGCCCGGTCTGGTCAGTCTCTTTCATCAATCTTTTTAGCACTAGGTTTGCGCTGTCAATCACTTTGCCTGCTTTGACCTTTTCTTCAAGAATGGAAAAGTCCTTTGTATGCACAAGATAATCGTAAAGCATAATTACAAAGAATGACGGCGAATCATAATGGTCGCCCCAATAATTTTTGAAGTTGAATTTAACTGCCGACGGACATTCTCCCTTTTTACTTATGCCATTTGCAAGCGTAATGATTTCGTTGCGCACAAGTTCCGGCTTGACAGGCAATACGCTGAGTACCGTCCAATAAGCGTCTCTGTAATATGTCCTTGCCGGAAACTGATATACTATACCAGCCAAAAATCCTTTGAACTTACCCAGTTCTTTATAATTGGAAAGCGAAGCATTGAGAAGCGACTTGTAATAAGCCTGCATAAAATTGCTATCCAACGGCTTTGGACATCTAAGTCCGTCTGCGTAAGTATCGCAATTTTGCAGCGCTTTTTCAAAATTCTTAAGCGCCGTCTTGACGTTGCAATTGGTAAAATCGCTTCTTGTTCCTGCGCTGATAACATATCTAAAAGTCTTTATCTCACCCGCTTTAACTTGTCCGCCGTAAGAGAATTGATTATAAAAGCCTCTTTCGCTCTCAAGTCCGAAAGCCTTGCCGTCTAATGCGATATCCAAATAGAAATCACCCATAACTTCGCCTTTGATATACGTTATTCCGTCGCATTCTTCTACACGCTTTTTGTTTTTCTTCATCAGTCCGCCGATTATCTTGGAGATATTGCCTGCGTTTAATCTGTTGGCAAGCAACTGTTGAACGTAAGATCCGAAGTCTATGCCGAAGTTGGTGACGTTCTTAAAGGTCAAATCTTGCTTTGCGGACACTTTGTTTTCGACATAAATACAATTGTTTTCCGTGTCTAGAAATTGAGTGATGACTATATCTGCGCCTTTTTCGCTAAAAGATGTGATTTGCTTTTTGCCAAGCATTCTCACCTCTTTGTCGCACATATATTCAAGCGGATTACCGTCTATAGAATAGAGCGAATAAAACGCCGAGAATACTGAATACTTGTTCATAACGGCATACTTGGAAATGCCGCCTCTGCCGTCGAATTGCGCTGTAATACGGTTGTTCGCCACGTCGTAACATACTTTTTTATGAAACTGCTCGTTGACAACTATCTCGCCAATATCTGAATAATTCAATGCCATACTTTATTTCCCTATATCTTTATATTGTTTTTTGCTTAACGTCATTTGAAGCGCAGTCGAGAAATTAAGAGGTCTCTAAACGCTTCAATCTAAATAAAGTTTTACTTTACTCCATTTGTTTTTTCTTCTTCTATTCTCTTTTGCAACTCTTCGTAATAGATATCTTCAAAGCCCTCTTCCTGCGGACTTACAGTTCTGCCAAGCCAAGCCGAAAGATGAATTGCGTTGGAGAAAGTCAAACCGTTGAGACCTTCTTCGTAATTGCCTATGAGTTTGCTCTCTTTGCCAAGCATTACATTGGAGAAATTACGAATTACGTTGATATGCTGTCCCTTGTCTGCAAGCAAGCCTTTCAAAACCTCGTGCGGCATAAACTTGACCGTCTTTTTCTTATTCTTGGGCTTGCCCATAAAGACTGTGTTTGTCTTGGAAAATTCAGGCTCCAATGTCTCGAGTTTTGTAAATTCAAGTTTCATATTAAAGTCGTTGCTGCCGGAGATCACCATCTTTCCGCCATCACCGGATATCTCCAATCTGTTAGTACCCGGCGCTTCGTGCGTGGAAGTGATAAAAACTCCCGTCGCGCCGTTCTCAAAAGTGCAAGTCGCAGTAACGTCGTTTTCTACGTTGATTTGTCTGCCGACAGTCCTTGCGATTGCATTTACGCTGGTTATCTTACTACCAGCAAGCCAGGTGAACAAGTCAAGTTGGTGCGGATCCTGATTGATAAGCACTCCGCCGCCTTCGCCTGCCCAAGTGCCTCTCCAACCGCCTTGCGAATAATACGCCTGCGGTCTGTACCAATTGGTAATTATCCATACGATTCTCTTAAGATTACCCAGTTCGCCTGCGTCTATCATAGCCTTGGCAGCCTTGTATATCTTGCTTGTCCTTTGGTTGTACAAAAGTCCGAATTTGAGATTAGGTTTATTTTCTTTGGCATATTCTGCAACTTCTCTGACAGCCTTGGTGTATACGCCTGCCGGCTTGTCGCTGAGTACGTTGATATCCTTATCCAAAGCCGCCCTTGCAATCACCGGATGAGCGTAATGCGGAGTGTCGATTATTACGACGTCGACGAGTTTGCTGTCCAACAACGCTTCGTAATTGTCAAATACTTTGACCTTGTCGCCGAATTTGCTTATCGCCCAAGCGCGTCTGTCTTCTGCAATATCGCATACCGCAGTCAACACGCCGTTCTTATCCATACCCGCAAAGAGCTGTCCCGCATATCTGCTGCCTTGCTTGCCTATACCTATGATACCGTATCTTACCTTACCCATAATTAAGCCTCCTTTTCTGCCTTTTCTATCAATTCTTTAAGTCCGTAATACTGCCAGTCCATCATCTGTCGTCTTGATACCTTTTGTGTATGTCCCATCCCCTTAACATTGTCAATGTCGTGGAATATCTTGCGCCATTTGTTGATATGTTCAAATGTTATACCAAAGAATAGCCAACCAATTCTGTGGAAAAGCGCCTTGTTGTCGGCATACTTGCCAGTGTGCGGCTCAAGCGTCATAAATCCGTCGTAGTTTCTTGCCACAAGGTCTTTGATCATATTCTCGTAATCGCCTATGCCCATACCTACGGGGACTTCGACTTTCTCTTTAGCACAGTCTTTGATGTGATAATACACTGTCACGTCTTTAAGTTTCTGATACGCGCTGGGCACGTCCACTCCGCACTGCACATAATTAGACGCGTCAAAGCAAAGCGCGAATTGCGGATCGTTTATCTCATTGTAAAGTCTCAAAACTCTATCGGGAGTATCCGCCCAAATCCTCTTCTCGTTTTCGTGAAGAAGTACGACTCCGCTATCTTTGACGATATCGAGAAAACCTCTTATCTTTTTGACGACTGACGAAAAGTCCTTTTCGTAATCTCCGCTCAATCCTCTGAATGAAAACATACGAATATACTTGCAATCCATCAACTGACATATCTTGACAAGTTCTTGGAGTTTTTTGCACTGCGCGGCATATTTTTCTTCATCGTATAGACCTATCTTTCCAATAGGCGAGCCTATGGACGAAAACTTAACGCCGTACTCGTCAAGCATAGGCTTGACTTCTCTTTGAAATTCCTCAAGCGTATAATCGGCAATATTTTTGCCGTTGATTTTTCTCGGACAGAGATAACTCTCCCCATAGTCCTTAATGGTGTCTAATTGCGTCTTCAAATCTCCGCTTACTTCATCGTAAAAGCCTGAAATCTTAATATTTGACATAATACTCTCCTCCGCTTAATATTGCAATTATTTGTTTATTTTTTCTTCTTCTATCTTTTGAGCGAGCAACCGCGCGTATTCATCCGCATTTAAAGGTAATTCGACTTCTTTGCCAAGCCAAGAAGATTGATTGATTGCATTGATAAGTTCAAGACATTTTGAGCCCTCTTCCAATTTTGCAATCAAGGCATCTTTGCTTTTGCTCTCCAGAGCCTGCACAAAGTTGGTTATTATTCTTGCCTGCTGACCGTATATTCCGTCGTATATCATTCTGCCAAGTCCGTAACTCAATTTATGCTTTTTGCTCTTCTTGTCTGCCTTATTTCCATAATCTCTTGTCGAGAGTTGATTGATTTGACTCTCGCTCTTTTGATTGAGATAATAATTCATTTTGAATTTTTCTACAACAATCTTGCCCTTGTCTGCGGCAATTTCCAGCCTATTCGTTCCCGGCACTTCGTGAGTGGAAGCGGTAAACACGCAATCAAATTCATCATATCTCATTACTGCCGTCACGTCGTTTTCTGTAGTGATATTCCTATTCTTTGTCGAGCAATACGCCAACACGCTTTTTGGCATACCCACAAGCCATTGCAATACGTCTAATTGATGTACGCACTGATTGATGAGAGTACCGCCGCCCTCGCCCGACCAACTTGCGCGCCAACCGCCCATATCGTAATAAAACTGAGTGCGATACCAATCGGTGACTATAAAATTGACTCTTTGAACTTTGCCGATTGCTCCGCTGTCGATCAACTGCTTTGCCTTGCGATACATCCTATTGGTGCGTTGATTGAACATCATTGCGCCAATCACGTTTGGGTTTTGCTCAAGCGTATCTATCAATTGTTTGGCTTCTTTGACGGTGACACTGATAGGCTTTTCGACAAGCGTATTCACACCTTTGTTTATGCAAGACTTTGCCAATTCAACGTGGCTGTAGTGCGGAGTAGCGATGATTACGCCGTCCAAATCCTCTTTTGACAGCATATCCTGCAAATCAGAATAAACCGCGACTTTGAATTTCTCCCCAAAATCTTTGAGTTTTTGGCTGTCGACGTCGCACACCGCAACAAGTCTTGCGCCCTTGATAGCGCCCTTTGCGATATTGCGCGCGTGCCTCGATCCCATTCTGCCTATTCCCACAACAGCGAGTCTTTTCATATTTTCCCCTTTAAATTCTCAGCCTTCTATGTATTTGCGTACCTTGACAGGCTGATTGGTAGTGATATTGCCGTCTATTATTTTACCATACTTCTTGAGCGCATTTCCACCGTCTATGCGAAAAACACTCAATTTTAAGTCATATTTTTTACATTCTTCCACAAATTCCAAGTCAATTTTTCGGTAATTCACATTTAGACCTGCATAGTGAGGATTATTATAACTGTCGATTTTCTCTTTGATTGCCTTGACGTTTTCTTTGCGATACTCTATGCCAACAGAGTTAAACCATACCTGACCGCAATCAATGTAATCGCTGTTATTGATATTTACGTTGCCGGTAAAAATCAATTGGTCCTGTACTCCCATCTCTTTTGCAAGCGCAATTACATCGCGGATTATACCGCCCATCTTGAGATCGCAATTAATCAACATTCCATTTTTCTTAACGATTTCAAAAGCATATCTCAACGTCAACTTTCTCTTTGGGAAAAACGACGGCCAGTGCGACATATAAAGCAAGTCTCCGCTCTTGTAAATATCGACTTCTATAGCGTCTGCTAGATATTTGTCGATATTTTTAAAATACGCCTTGGAATTTCTGCCGGTATTATGAGCGCCTCCGTGCGCTGTAATAATCATTTCATACCTCCCTAATATATATCGGACTTGCTATAAAGACGTCGGAAAACTCACCTTGAGTTTTGCCTATGCCTTCCACTCGCAAATATCCTTTATCTTCCACAATTATATCGCTCTCCGCCTTACTGCCTACTATATCCAAAGTCTGCTCGGCGCAAGCGCTACCATTAACGATTATCTTTTCCAACGATACGTCGTAAGGATAATCTTTGCATTTTTCTGATTTTACGCAAAGTCTATATCTGCCTGCTGTAATCTCGTCGCCTATACCGTAAGTATTCTTGCCGTCGGACAGACTTATATCAATCTTATAGCCCATCGTGATATAACTTCTGCCCCACTCAACTGCGTCGCATATCGACTTTTGCGACAACTCTCCGTCTATTCCCAGATAAGTGTAAGCATAACTCGGTCCGCCTTCGTCGGGAGCGTGCCAATCGTATCCGTATAGAGCGCAGAGTCTGTATCCTTTGTCAAGAAGACTTACCCACTCCTGTTTTGCATACTTATTTGCAAGAGACAAGTTGGGATTATAATGCGACCACACCTCGTAAGACGTCACATAATCCCAGTTGGTGATTTTAAATCTGTTGTGACATCCCATACACAGAGGAGAACCTATTCTCTTGGGGTGCGCAATTGTCACAATATCTCCAAGTTGCCTTGCTCTGATTATTTTTGCATTGATATTGGACGGCGTGATTGTCTTCCAATCTATATCGCTATTTTGACCTATCACGGTAAGATGACCCCAAAAAGTCGTCCACTCTATACCGCCCGCAACGACAAGTCCGTATTTTTCGCCGTATTTCTTGACATTGTCGACATTGCTGATTGTATTGTGGTCTGTAAGGCATATAGCCTTATAGCCGCGTCTTATTGCATTCTGCACAAGTTCTTCGGGCTGCATATCTCCGTCCGAAGCAACTGTATGACAGTGCATCTCAACTCTTTGCCAAGTGAGCGCGCCTTTCTTGCTGTCATTTACCGTATGCTTCTCCCCATAACCGCCATAGACGGGATATTCCAAGTCTTTGTCAAACCCCTCCACTTCGACAACTATATCTATGTACTTGGTGACGATGCCGTTGATACTTGCCGTCATAGTCCACTTTCCTTGCCTTATCGACGTGGGAATAAATCCGTTGGAGGAATATTTCTCGCTTATGATATGCATTTGGTCGGGAGAATGTCTATGCTCCGTACCCAAATTCTTTTCGCCGTCATTCAATGACCACGCTATGTGATTTGCAAGCGGTATACACCGTTTTTTGTCCTCATAAGTCAAAGCCTGCGCAACATCCTGCGTAGCAAGTCCTCTGTCTATGAGCTCAATGCAAGAAACCTCGTCATACTCATACTTCGGAGCGTAAGAAGTATGAACGCAAAGACATTTTAGACCGCTTGGCACATCAAAACTCACCTCAATATGAGTTTTGTCGTCTTTTGGCAAAATATGAAGTTGAGTACTGAATATTTGCATACGCACCTTTGCTTGTTATGTAATTCGCCTATGGCAAATTGAAGATTAGATTTCTCCATTTCGCTACGCTTCAGACGAAATGACGCATTGTATGCTATACTGCTATATGCGTTCGTCTTTAATATCGGGGATTTCAGACATTAGCACCTGCCGTCCCCCTTCGTGTCTCGACAATTCCGCCGCTGTGACAATTCTGTGACTTTCAATAGTATCGGCTATCCAAGTGTATTGCATATTTGGATCGGAATTGCCTGTCATCATACCAACAGTGGCTTTGACTATTCCTTGATCGCCGCCGTAGTGTCCTTTGATTACTGGTATGATATTGACAACAACTTTCTTTTGCTTTTTGCCAAAAAGTTTGAGTATGATTACACTGCCTCTGTCGTCGGCTATAAGCACGCCCTTGCTGCCTCTTATCTCCGTGTGGCGGTGATCCTGCTCGTTGAACGCATTGGCAGTCATCACGACTTTGACGCCGTTTTCCATTTCCATATTCACAGTCTGGCAATCTACTACGTCGTTATCGCAAGCAAAAACACATCTTGCCCACTGCTTTGCCCTCTCGTCAGTCTTTAAAGAGTTGAGCACATCTTTTTTCTTTGAAGAGGTGCAGAAAGCATAAGTCCCCCAAAGGAATTTCTTTTTGCCTCTGCCGATTGCCTTCTTCCTGCCCAAATATTGATGTTCAACTTCAAAATTACAAGTCATTCTGTGCGGACAGTCAAAACAATTTGCAGTCGCACCCTCCGGCTTGTGATCCTTGTTGAAGAAAGTAAGTCCGCCATAAGAATTTAGGCTCTTGCACTTGCTACCGGTAAACCAATACATCAAGTCCATATCGTGACAGCACTTGGCAAGTAGCATTGGCGACGTCTCTTGTTCGCTACGCCAATTTCCTCTGACGTAAGAGTGACAGAAGTGCCAATAAGAAATATTTTCGTCGTGCTTAATAAGTTGAATTTCTCCAAGCACGCCGGCGTCTATCATCTCTTTTATACGCCTATAATATCCCGCATATCTCAATACGTGACAAACAAGCACCTTTCTTCCGTGCGCTCTCGCATATTCTTCAATCTCAAGACACTCTTCTATATTGGGACTCAATGGTTTTTCTATCAGCAAATCATATCCCAATTTCAAAGCCTTCATTGCGTGTACGTAATGGTCTCTGTCCTGCGTAGCAATAAGCATACAGTCTGCAACTTTGCCAAGCGCAAAGAAGTCTTCTTCGTCAGTAAAGCACATATTGTCGGGCACTTTCCACAAAGTCTTGACCTTGTCTATCTTGGCTTGATATTTGTCGCAGATAGCAACTATCTGCACGTCGTCGCGCTTTGCAAAATGCGTGCCGTAATTCTTACCTCTGCTACCAAGTCCTATTACTGCAATCTTCAACATAAGTACCCCCATTTCCGACCTTGTCGGAGTTATATTACTCGCTCTGCGAGTAGTTATATTTAGTTATATTCGCCTGCGGCGAATTTCGGATTTAGATTTCTCGACTTCGCTCGAAATGACATTTACACTCGAGTTACAAGTATCTTTCGACTGCGGAGAGTGCGTTATTTTTGTCCGTGCTAGGGCAAGATGAAGTCGTCAAGTGTACTTGCCGTACACGTCGACTTCTCGAGTCCCGACTTTAGGGCAAAAAGAGCAACGCTATACGCAGTTGATTACACGCCGGAGTATGCCGAGAATCCCCCGTCAATAGGCACAACAACACCTGTAACAAATCCCGATTTGTCGTCGTCCGAAAGCCACATCACGGTACCCAAAAGTTCCTCTGCTTCGCCGAATCTTCTCATTGGCGTACCGGCGAGTATCTTTTGCGTTCTAGCCGTAGGATTACCGTTATTGTCAAAGAGCAACGCTCTATTTTGATTTGTTACAAAAAATCCCGGCGCAATGGCGTTGACTCTTATACCCTCGCCTGCAAAGTGTACCGCAAGCCACTGCGTGAAGTTGGATACGCTTGCTTTTGCTCCCGAATATGCCGGTATCTTGGTAAGCGGTCTGAATGCGTTCATACTGGAAATATTGATGATTATTCCACCCCTGCCTATCATATCTTTAGCAAATACCTGCGTGGTGAGAAATGTAGCCAAGAAGTTGAGTTTGAATACGAAATCGACGCCCTTTTCGTCAAGATCAAAAAAAGATATTTTGCTTTCGTCGTCCACGTCCGCCGCATTGAAATATTCGCTCGTCGTAGTGCCTTTCGGATGATTTCCCCCCGCACCGTTGACGAGAATATCGCAAGCGCCGAGATCTTTTTTGATCTGTTCTCTTGCAACTTCCATAGTATTCTTCTCAAGACAGTTGACCGCATAAGCCTTAGCAATACCGCCCGACTTAACGATTTCGTCGGCAACTACTTGAGCGCTTTCTAATTTCAAATCGAGAAGAGCAACCTTTGCTCCCTCTTTTGCATAACCTTTTGCAATCGTCGAGCAAAGCACTCCGCCCGCTCCGGTAATAACAACGACTTTATTTTTCATACTTTCCTCACTTTTTTATATTTATCAATATTTATTGGAATCAAAACTCATCGACTTTCTTTTTCCACTGCTTCGATTATGCCCTGCAGATACATTGCGCCAAGCGCTCTGTCATAAAGACCGTATCCGCCTCTGCCTGTCTCTCCCCAAATCATTCTGCCGTGATCCGGTCTGACGTATCCGTCAAAGCCGTCTTCGCTCAAAGCCTTGATTATGGCATACATATCAAGACTTCCCTCGCTTGAGAGATGTCCGCTCTCTTCAAAACAGTGATCGCCGGTAATCTTGATATTTCTCAAATGCACGAACGGTATTCTTCCCTTACAGGTGTGTATCATACTGACAAGATCATTGTCAGGCGCAACGCCCAAAGATCCGGTGCAGAAAGTTACGCCGTTGGCAGGACTGTCGACTATGGATAAAAATCTCTCGAGATTTTTCTCGCAAGTAATGACTCTCGGCAAGCCGAATATTCCCCACGGTGGATCGTCGGGGTGAATTGCCATCTTGACTCCGCTCTCCTCAGCAATGGGTATTACTTCTTTTAGGAATACGCTCATATTCTCCCAAAGCCTTTCTTCGTCAATATTTTTATATTGATTGAGCAGTTCTTTAAGCCCCTCTTTTGTATAACTTGCATCCCAGCCTGGCAGAGACAACTCGCTTGTCAATGGATTTAGATTCAATACCGTTTCGTGGTCGTATGCCAAAGCATTTGAGCCGTCGGCAAGAGGCTTTGCAAGATTGCTTCTCAACCAATCGAACACAGGCATAAAATTATAACAAATACACTTTACGCCCGCTTTGCCAAGCCGTCTGACGTTTTCTTTATAATTTTCGATAAGGCGTTTAGCGTTTGCATTGCCGAGTTTTATATCCTCGTGTACCGGTACGCTTTCCACTACTTCAAACGCAAGTCCTGCGTCTTCGATTTGCTTCTTCATTGCAAGTATCGACTCATTGCTCCACACTTCGCCCACAGGCGTATCGTAAATCGCAGACACAATACCTGTCATACAAGGTATCTGCCTTATCTTGTCAAGCGTGATTTTGTCGTCGTTTCCGTACCAACGGAAAGTCATCTTAAAACTCATTTTTTCCCTCCACAAGTTTTTTTGCATTGCCGTAACAAAGGGCTTGAGCCACTTCGACGGCGTATATATCCTCTTCGCTCTCCATAAGCGAGCCGAGGAAATCGCATACTATCTGTCTGTAATAGTCGTGTCTTGTATATGACAAAAAACTCCTGCTGTCTGTCAGCATTCCGACAAGCGAAGTGATATGTCCCAGTTCAGTCAAAGTACGCAACGTCTCGTACATTCCCCTCTTGTGATCGCAGAACCACCAACTTATACCTATAGTAACGTCCCTAAACGCTCCGCACATTGTAACCAAAGGATAATACATTGTGGGATTGAGCGTATATATTATCGTCTTTGGCAACCAACCGTTGGAATTTGCCATATCAATTATATTTTTGACGTACTTGACTTCAAATGCGTCTCCTACGCAATCAAATCCCATATCTCTTCCAAGACTGTCGAACATAAGCGAATTGGAATTTCTCGTAACAGCAAGATGCCATTGCTGAACCATTCCGCGTTCTTTGTAAGCTTTGGCTAAAAAGAGATACATATATCCCCAAAAGCCGTCGTATTCGCAATCGTCGACATCTTGCGAGGTAATCAATTTCTTAAAAGTAACGTCAACTTCGCTCTCTTGCCCAACGCGCTTGGGAAATCCCTCGACGCCCACGTCGGAAAACTTGCAGCCTCTCTCCACAAAATAATCCATTCTCTTAAGTATGGCTTCTTTAAGCGTAGCAATATCGCATATATCTACGTCGCTTGCCTTGCCGAGTTTGGCAATATATTCTCCGTATCCGCTTGCCCTTGCAAGCACAAGATTATCCACCCTGAACGACGGAACGACTTTGGCGTTGAGTTTGCCTTCTTTTGCAATCAAGTCGTGATATTCCAAGGTATCGCAAGGATCGTCTGTCGTTGCGATATACTCGACGTTTGCCATACGTATCAACTTTCTCGGCGAAAGTTTGCGAGACGAAATGACCTTGTTTGCTCTATTCCATATGTCCTGCGCCGTAGCCTCGTTGAGCGGAGTATTTATTCCAAAGAAAAAACTCAACTCAAGCGCGCACCAATCCTTGATGGGATTGCCGTACGCCGTGCCTGCCACTTTGGCAAATTGATAGAACTTTTCCCACCAATCTGCACTGCCGGTGATATATTTTTCATCAACGCCCGCGCCTCTCATAAGACGCCATTTGTAATGGTCGCCTTGAAGCCACATAACGCCTATATTTTCAAACGGCTTATCTTCGTATATCTCCTTTGGTGAGAGATGACAGTGATAATCTATAATAGGCAAATCTTTAACTTCTGCATAAAGCCTTTTTGAATATTTACTAACCAGTAAATTGACGCTTCTATCTCTGAACTCTGCCACTTCCGTCACCTCCGGCAAGTTTTTTGACTTCGTCTACGCTTGCGATATTGAAATCTCCCTCTACGGTGTGCTTAAGACAAGACGCCGCAACTGCAAATTCTATGCTGTCCTGCGCGCTCATATTATTGATAAAAGAATATATAAGACCTGCGCCGAAACTATCTCCGCCGCCCACTCTGTCAACGATATCTATCATATACTTTTTGGAAGAATATACTTTTTTACCGTCCATAAGTATTGCCGACCAACCGTTGCAAGACGCCGATACCGATTCGCGAAGGGTAAACGCAACATATTTTATGTTGGGGAACTTTGCCATAAGTTGTCTTCCTATGCTCTCATATCCCTTTGCAGAAATCACGCCTGCGTTTATATCAGTGCCGTCCGCTTCGATTCCAAAGACATCCTTGCTGTCCTCCTCATTGGAGATAAGCACGTCGACGTATTTGACAAGTTCGCTCATCACTTCGTTAGCCTTTTGCTTGCTCCAAAGTTTTTTGCGATAATTTAAATCGCAAGACACTCTCACTCCCCTTTGCTTTGCGGATTTGAGTATCTTTGCGGTAAGTTTTGCCATATTATCCGATATCGCGGGGGTAATGCCTGTCCAGTGCAACCACTGCGCTCCGTCAAGCATTGCGTCTATATCAAAGTCGTATTCGCCTACTTCTGCAATAGCGCTTCCCGCTCTGTCGTATATGACGTTGCTGCCTCTTTGCGAACAGCCTTTCTCACAGAAATATATGCCTATTCTGTTGCCGCCGCGTACAATCTTGGACGTATCCACTCCCCAGCCTTTGAGTTCTCTGACGCACTTGTCTCCCAATGCGTTTGACGGCAGTTTTGTGACAAAAGCCACGTCTTCGCCGTATTGCGCCAAAGATACCGCAACATTTGCCTCGCCTCCGCCAAAGACGATATCAAAAGAATCAGCCTGCATAATTCGCTTGTAACCTTCGGGTTGAAGTCTCATCATTATCTCGCCGACGGTAATAATCTTCGACATTAGTTTTTACCTCCGATAATGGACTGCACTTTTTCTACGAATGCCCTACAAGTCTTTTCCACCTTGTCAAAATCTCCTGTCTTGGCGTCCTTTGTAAGAAACGAACCTGCGCCTACAGCGTACGCGCCCACCTTAAACCACTCTTCGACATTGTCTTGGCTGACGCCGCCGGTAGGCATAATATTTGCATTGGGGAAAGGTCCTTTGAGGGCTTTTAGTCCCGCAGGTTTTGCAATGTCTCCTGGGAAAAGTTTGAGTATATCCACACCGTACTCCATTGCCGTCTGCGCCTCTGTCGGAGTCATAACTCCGCTCATAACCGGCACTCCGTATCTATTACACATCTTTATAGTGTCGACGTTGAGCGACGGACTGACGATAAATTGAGCGCCGGCAAGCATAGCAATTCTAGCCGTCTCGGGGTCAAGTACCGTACCTGCGCCCACGAGCATATCGCTGCCGGCGTATTTCTCAACAAGAATCTTAATAAGTTCGTCTGCTCTTGGAACGGTAAAAGTGACTTCTATCACCTTGATCCCCCCCTTATAACAAGCCTCGACTGTCTTGATTGCCTCTTGCAAATCGTTGCCTCTTATTACGACGACGACGCCTTGCTTCTTTATCGTTTGATACACATCGTATTTTTTCATATACTACCTCGTATTAAGGTTGCTTTAACAAAGCAATCCGATGATTTTCTCAATTACACGATTATTAT
>WSNH01000178.1 GCA_013316135.1 Clostridia bacterium | reverse complement strand
GACTAGAGGTTACAAAAATTCAATTGAATATATCGCCAACAGCAATTCCAGCGGTATCGGCGCGTCTATTTTGTACAACGCTTTTATGACGAAGGTCACGCAAAAAGATATAGATTTGCTTGACAGCGCGTATATAGCGTCGTTTATAATGACGATTTTGCTATTTGTTTCGATTATTGTATTGATAATAATTACCATTGTTAAAAGGACTAAAAAAGTTGACGGAATATCGTTTTTGACGGCGGTTATCATATTTTCGGCGCTTGCCGTCGGTCAGTGGATATTCTTCGTAGCAGTGGGTGTCGCAAGCGTGGGAAGAGGACAGATTCAACCGAATATCGCGAGTTATCTTCTTTTGGCGGGCGCAATAACGCTTTGCAGCGTATACGGAGTATATCGCAGTAAAGTCAAGAAGTTGAACGGACAGCGAAAGCCTGTCGAAGAAATTCAACAAGATAAGGACGAGAGGTAGTCTATGCAATGTCCGAACTGTCAAAAAGAGAATAAAGACGGCGCAAGTTTTTGCGAGAAATGCGGAGCGCAACTTGTCAGTGAAAAAAAACGTATGTCTTTCTTTGAGCGCAGACAAGCAAAGGAGCGCGAAAGGCAATATATACTGTCAAAAGCAAGTCTTCAAGAAGAGGACTTGAAGGATATTCCCGACATTGATATGGGCGAAGTCGAAGCGACTGCTGTATGCGACAAAGTAAAGATGAAAAGAACCACTGCAATTAAATTTGCGGTGTCAATATTAGTTATTGCCGTGTGTATCGGGCTTATCTTTTTGCTTGGAAGATTGCAATTTAACGCTACTGCCAGAGTTGCTTTGATATTTGTTATATTTATCATATGCGCGGCCGGCGGAGCGTACGCAATCGACAACGGATATAAATTGCGCGTCATAAAGGCTATGTGTAAGAGTAATTTTGCAGTCAAAAAAATCAGTTACGGCAAGCCCCCTTATATGCTATCCGGCAACACTTTTTATTCATTGCGTATCAAGACGCCTTGCGATATACAAGGTTGCGGCTCGACTATGCATATAGAAGAATACAACGGAGAATTTATTGCGGTTTGCGACGCCGACAGAGGACACTTGCGCAGACTTGACTGCTCGCTTCTTAACAAGAATAAGGTCGACCTAATTGAGGATGCGCAGAATAGTACCTCTGATAATGCGAATAATGCGAATAATGCAGATGTTGAAGCGCAGAAAACCTTAGAGGATATTTCGGAGACCGACGGCGCCCAAAAAGAAAACGATTAGGTTGATCAATACTTATAACTTGGCAGATCACTGTTTCCTCAAGCGGATAAACTGCATCATATCAAGTTGCGGAAAAATTTGGCAATTATTCTTTACAAAAATATTTATACGGTGATATAATATTTGCATAAAAAACCGATTGATAGGTATCGGTAAGCAAAAAGGAGTTTAATATGAACAAGAAGTCAATCAAAGACGTACAGGTAAAAGGCAAGAAGTGTCTCGTAAGAGTAGATTTCAATGTGCCTATGAAAGACGGCGTTATTACAGATGAAAATCGTATCCAAGGCGCATTGCCGACTATTAAGTATCTTATGGAGCAGGGCGCAAAGGTTATTCTTTGCTCTCATATGGGCAAGCCGCATAGCATATTCAGTGCAAAAGTAGGCTTAACTAAAAAAGAAAAGAAAGCCATTGAGGCTATGCCGGCAGAAGAGCAGGCAAAGGCAAAAGAAGAGGCTATTGCCAAGGCTTTGAAGAACGACCCGATTAAATTGACGCTCAAACCTGTCGCAGACAGACTCAACCAACTTTTGGACGGAAAGGTTACGTTTGCAAAGGACGTAATAGGCGAAGACGCAAAGGCTAAGGTTGCCGCTCTCAAAGACGGCGAGTGCGTTTTGCTTGAAAATTTGCGTTTCCACGCAGAGGAAGAGGGGAGAGACGAGGCTTTTTGTAAGGCTTTGAGCGAGTACGCAGACGTATATGTCAATGACGCTTTCGGCACTGCTCACAGAAGCCACGCTTCGACGGCAGGTATCGTTGAATACGGCTTTGTGCAAGACGCGGTATGCGGTTTTCTTATTGAAAAAGAATTGAGCGTAATGGCTGACAGTCTTGAACATCCGGTTCACCCATTCGTTGCCGTACTCGGAGGCGCAAAGGTAGCAGATAAACTTAAGGTTATCGACAATCTTCTCAACAAGTGCGATACGCTTATCATTGGCGGCGGTATGTCCTATACTTTTGCAAAGGCTCAAGGCAGTGAAGTTGGCACGTCTTTGGTAGACGACGAAAAACTCGATTATTGCAAGCAGATGCTTGAAAAGGCTAAGACGCTCGGCAAGAAGATTTTGCTGCCCGTGGACGCAGTAATTGCAAGTTCGTTCCCAAATCCTATCGACACTCCTATCGAAGTAAGCGAATGTGATATTCACTCCATACCGAAAGACAAGATGGGATTGGATATCGGTAGTAAGTCAAGAGAACTTTTTGCAAACGAAGTCAAGAATGCCAAGACGGTAATCTGGAACGGACCTATGGGCGTGTTTGAGAACCCGATTTTGGCAAACGGCACCGTTGCGGTAGCAAAGGCTATGGCAGAGGCAGACGGAGCGACGACTATCATCGGTGGCGGAGACAGCGCAGCGGCAGTTGCTCAACTGGGTTTTGCCGATAAGATGAGCCACATATCTACCGGCGGCGGCGCTTCTTTGGAACTCTTTGAAGGCAAGGTTTTGCCGGGTATTGCGTGCTTAAACGACAAATAATTCAATGAGGACTGTCGTAGGCAATTGTCTTGCGACAGTCTTTATTATTAAATCATAGAGACTTTTCGCTTTACTAAAAGTTAGAGTTAGTTCTGTCG
>WSNH01000177.1 GCA_013316135.1 Clostridia bacterium | reverse complement strand
CATTGCGGCTATAGACCAAAACAAATCTGTAGGTCAATTGCTTGACCCGCACGACAAAATACACGAACTTATCGAAAAATTTAATGCCGGCAAACCTCAACAGCTGGCTATGGATATAAGCGAGGAGTAAAATGAAAATTGAATGGCTGGGGCACTCTTGCTTCAAGTTGACGGAATCTACGGGCACGACGATAGTCACTGACCCGTTCGACAAAGAAATCGTCGGTTTTGATATGACAAAGACTACTGCCGATGTTGTGACTTGTTCGCATCAGCACAAAGATCACAATGCTATAGTAAGAATTGACGGAGAGCCTTTGGTATTAAGCGAGTGCGGTTTTTGGGAAGTCAAAGGTGTAGACATCTCGTCGGTGCTATCATATCACGACGACAGACTCGGCAAGAAAAGGGGAGAAAACAAAATTTTCAAATTCAGAATGGACGGCGTAGATCTGTGTCATATGGGAGACATCGGAGAAGATTGTACAGTCAGACTTGCCGACGGTATCGGATCTGTCAATGTGCTTATGATACCGGTGGGCGGTAATTATACTATCGACGCAAAGCAAGCCAAGAAATATGTAGATATTATGATGCCCGACGTAGTGATTCCAATGCACTTCAAGACGTCCAAAAGCGCGGTGGATATTGAAAAACTCGACGAATTTATTGATTTGTTTGACGAAGAGCAGATAAGAAGAATCAACGGACAGTCAATCGAATTCGATAGAGCGCATTTTGACAGTGACAGCACTGTGGTAATAGTATTCGACCAAGAAGCATTTTAAAATATTGTTTGCAAATTAGTTGTTGCTTGCAAAGCGTATAAAACTTTGCAGGCAACGCGACAAAAGATTATTTTAATTAAAATTCGACATAAAATTACAAAAAAGTTTATATAAAGGCTTAAGCCACAAGTCTAAAATTACAAGTAAGTAATAACGTAAATATATAATATATAATATAATATCAAATATAGGATTTATCAATTTTGATAAAGTATTAAACAAACAGGAGAATATATGATTAAAAAAGATTATACTCGTGAGGAGTTAAAGGCAAAGAAATACTTTGAATTGAGAGATATTGCCAAGAAAAAGAACGTCGAGAACGTATCTTATATGTCTGAAGAAAATCTCATAGAGAGTATTTTGCTTGCCAATAGCCAACCTGCTCAAGCGCAGACGTCTGATTTTGAAGATTTACCAAAGCAAGATCCCCCTGCTGTCGGCGGTTATACAAGAGAAGATTTTCAAAATATGACAATACATTCCGTGCGCACGATTGTGCGAGAAGTTGGAATTACGCCCAGCACCAAGAACAAAGAACAACTTATCGAAGCGTATCTCGACCTAATGCAAAACGGCGGGATAAAAGAAGGTCAGCCGTCTCAACCCAAGACAAAGAGAGGCAGACCTGCAAAATTGGAAGTGCCGACCATTGTCAAAGATAATACGCCGTCTTTTATTCCAATCGGCGTGAAGAGTGATGAAGAAGTTGCGGGAAAAGCGCTGGAAAACTCCGCCGACGACGACAACAAGATTCAGCAAAACGGCGAAGGCGCTGTCAAAGAAAACATAGTAGAAAGCGAAGAGCGCAGCGGTATTTTGGAAATTTTGGACGGCTATGGATTTTTGAGGGCGGAAAACTGCGAATGCGGCGAAAAAGACGTGTATGTGTCTGGCAGAATTATCAAGTCTTTGGGACTTAGAGCAGGCGATTACGTTGTGGGTATTGCAAGAAGAAATGCTGAAAACAAGCCTCCTGCTTTGACGGTAGTCGAGAGAGTCAATCCGGAAATCAAATATGATATCTTATATCAGCAAGATGAGAGAGGCAGAGATATTCCCGGCACGGGAGAGTATAAGGCGGTCGGTTATGTAGGCGACACCGGCACCAATCTCGCCGGCTTAAGACGCCGTCCGCATTTTGACGCATTGACGCCTATATTCCCAAAAGAAAGATTAAGATTAGAGATTAATACTGCAGAAAAGAGCGTGACAAGAGGCGATTTTGCAATCAGAAGTTTAGATTTGATTGCGCCTATAGGCAAGGGGCAGAGAGCAATGATAGTTTCTCCTCCAAAAGCCGGCAAGACCACGCTTCTCAAAAAAATTGCCAATTCAATTACTACCAATCACAGCGAAGTTACACTTTTTGTATTGCTCGTAGACGAGCGTCCCGAAGAAGTCACAGATATGAAGAGGTCAATTAAAGGCGAGGTCATTTACTCTACCTTTGACGAGATGCCTGAGCATCACTGCAAGGCGTCGGAACTTCTTATCGAAAGAGCAAGAAGGCTCGTCGAGCTTGGCAAAGACGTAGTAATAATGATGGATTCGCTCACGCGTCTTGCAAGAGCGTACAATTTGACGATACCGCCCACCGGCAGAACTTTGTCGGGAGGTATCGACCCGGGCGCATTGGCTAGCCCAAAGAAATTCTTTGGAGCTGCGAGAAATATCGAGAATGGCGGTTCGCTTACTATTATTGCGACGGCGCTCGTTGATACCGGCAGCAGAATGGACGACGTAATTTACGAAGAGTTCAAGGGCACCGGCAATATGGAAATCACTTTGGACAGAAAACTCAGCGAGAGAAGAATTTTCCCGGCAATCGACCTCAACCGTTCGTCCACGAGAAGAGAGGACTTGTTGCTTTCGCAAAAAGAACTCGAGGGCGTATGGGCGCTTCGCAAAATGCTTTCTACCGGGGATCTGCAAGACACTACGGATCAACTTCTCAATATGATGCAAAAGACCAAGAACAACGAAGAGTTTGTAGAGTCAATAACCAATCAAGTCAAGGTATTGGAAAAGAACGGATACAGTATCAAAAACTTTTCCGCCAAGTTTTAAGACGAAATGA
>WSNH01000176.1 GCA_013316135.1 Clostridia bacterium | reverse complement strand
GAATAATATGATATACTGTGTACAATTGAGATTGGAGTAAATTTTGCAGAAAGTCGTACAGTTTATAAATGACAATATTCTTTGGGGCATACCTATGATAATACTCATATTGGGTGTGGGTATTTATCTTACCGTACGCAACCGTTTTACGCAAATTAAGAAGTTTCCATACGCGGTCAAGAATACTATAGGCAAGACATTGACCGGAATAGGTAAGAAGAACAAGAAAAAAGGCGACGGAATTTCGCAATTTGAGGCATTTTCGACTGCAATTGCCGGCACGGTAGGCACCGGTAATATCGTCGGCGTTGCGACGGCAATACTGTCGGGCGGTCCCGGCGCCGTGTTTTGGATGTGGCTTTCGGCATTTGTGGGTATGTTTACCAATTTTGCGGAAAACGTGCTCGGCGTATATTATCGCAATAAGGGAAAGGACGGCGAATACAGAGGCGGACCGATGTATTACATATCCGAGGGCTTGGGCTGGAAATGGCTGGCGATACTATTCTCGATATTTTGTATGTTTGCGGCTTTTGGTATGAATATGGTGCAAATCAATACTATTGCCGATACTTTGAACGGCGGATTTAGCATACCAAAGTGGGTGAGCGGCGTCGTAGTAGCGATAGTGATTGCGTTGATAATAATAGGCGGTATTAAGCGCATCGGCAAGATTACGTCGTATATAATTCCATTTATGTGTCTCGGCTTTATATTGCTTGCTTTGATAATAATCTTTATGAACGTCAAAGCAATACCGTCGGCATTCGGGCAGATTTTTAAAAACGCGTTTAGTTTTCAAGCCGTCGGAGGAGGAGCGCTTGGTTATGCGATAATGCGGTCTATGCGCTACGGTTTGGCAAGAGGTATTTTCTCCAATGAAGCGGGACTGGGCAGTTCGGTCATTGCGCACAGCGCGTCTTCCGTCAAGGAGCCGGTTCAGCAGGGGCTGTGGGGTATCTTCGGAGTATTCTTGGATACGATGGTGATATGCACTTTGACGGCTCTTGTCATACTGACGAGCGGAGTTTATACGCAGGGCGCGGATATAAGCGGAGCAATGCTGTCGCAGTCGGCGTTTGCGCAATCGTTTGGGCGCTTCGGCACGGTTGTATTTAGCATTATGTTGCCGCTGTTTGCATTTACTACGATACTTTCGTGGGCTTATTACGGAGAAAAGTCTTTTGAATTTATATTCGGCAAAAAATATTCGATGATATTTAAGATAATCTACGTTGCGCTAGTAATCGTTGGCGCATTGACAAGCGCTTCTCTTGTGTGGGATCTGGCGGATCTTTTTAACGGTCTTATGGCAATTCCCAACCTCATTGCTTTGTTGTTGCTTGGCGGTACGATAACGAGAATTACGCGCAATTATTTCGCAAGGCAAAAGGACGAGGGGATTATGCCTATGCTTTCGGCATATCCAAAAGAAAATTTATCACTTACTTTTAGTGAAGAGAAGGAAAATAAAGAAAACCTGTCGGGAAAAACCGACGCAATTGCAAGCGAAATAGAGAAAACTAATGCGGAGCAGTAGCGTAATATTCGGGTATAATAAATAATACCAAAATATTAAAGGATTTTGTTACTTGAATTCGCTCGTAATGACATTGGGCAAAAATAAAATAGCGAAATAGATTTTGACGAGCGTTGCCGTACGACAACTTGAATTATGTTATGTATCGGCAGAATAGACGCATTTTAATTTGCCTAGACTATTCTCTCTATTTATACTTGCAGATTACATTGTGCAATAGTTGCAGATATTGCGCTTTGACGTCTCGCGGAGAAATAATTTCTATCTTTGTGCCCAGTCCCATACACCAACCGAAGAATGCGTCGCTTATCTGAATTTCCGTAGTAAAACGATACTTATCGCCGTAAGGGGATAACTTGGTATTTTTGCCGAATTTGTCGAATATCACTTCTACTATATCTGGCTCTATTTCAAATGTGACGTTTTGAGTTTTGCCGAGAAACATTGAAAAGATTTGTTTTTTATTTTTGCGCGGGTCGAAATCTTTGAGGTCGTCGGTCAGGACGAAATCATCTCGGGTGATTTTGACGTTTTCCATTCTGTCGATACGGTAATGCGCCACGTCCTTATATTTGTCGCTTGTGCAGATAAGATAGTAATTGTCGTTGCTTACCATAGTTGCAATTGGATTGACTGTGTAGGGCTTGTTTTCGTGCATTGCTATTTTTTCGCCTTTAGCGTTGAACTTATAGTACTTAAAACTAATCTTTTTCTTTGCTATTATAGCTTCGTTGATATTAAATACGTTGTAATATATTTGCTCGTTGTCTCGTTTGGTAGTGTCGAATGCGACGATATTGTTTTTGATAACTTCTCCTTTGTGCGAGCCCGCAAGCGAGGCAATTTTGTCAGTCAGCCTGTCAGTTTTTTCTTTGGTAATAAAACTTGCCGCCTCTACTGCGTCAATCAGAATACGCACTTCCGCTGTGTCGAAATTCCTGTCGCTGACGTAATACATATTTTGTTTTTTGCGTACTTGCATAATTTCGTACCCGCATTTGTTGAGAAGGTCTATATCGTCATAGAGCGTCTTGCGCTCAACGCTAATTCCCTCGCAAGTTTGTACAATTCGGGAATGAATATGGAATTTTTTAAATTGAGCAATTATGCGCTTCAAAACGGCTTTTTTCATAAATATCTTGCCAAAATACCGACTTATCCACATACTTATCCACAAAAACAAGTGTTCGTGTGGATAACTCGCCCATTTACCCACCTTATTACATTATTATGTATATGTGTCGAAATTTGTATATTTTCGTCAAGTTTTGTCTCAACGGTTACTCAATTATTGCTTACAATATCCTTATATGGATTTTTGCGGAAAACTAGCAAATTTAGGCTGACACTAAGCGGAAAAACCAAAACAAATCTTTATA
>WSNH01000175.1 GCA_013316135.1 Clostridia bacterium | reverse complement strand
CGGATATTCTCAATACCAATATTGCAGGAGCAACGGGTTTGATTATCAATATACAGGCGTCGAGCGACATAACTTAAATATAAATATATTTAAAACTCCGTATATCGGTAAAAAGACGGCAAAAACCGTACCAAGCGCTGAAGAAATCAACACTGATAATTTGTTTATTTTATAGCGCAAAAATCTAAGCGTCAGCACCAAAATCAACGCATTTATAAGCAAATTATTGGCAATTACATACTCTATATAAACTTGCATACACGCATTATACTTCAATGCAAATAAAAAAAAGTTCCGTTCTTGTCGAAAGGAACTTTTAAGTGTAAATTTTTTGTTACAGCGGCAAATTATCTATTGTCTCTTTTTCTACCAAGAAACCTCTTCATAAAACTAGGAGTCTCATTGTTTACTCCTCCGCCTTGCGTAGAATCAATTCGCATTGGCTGAACAGGTTGTTGAGGTTGCGGTTGTGGAGCCGGTCTAGGCGGCACAACCTGCGAAATCGGTCCCTGCGGTTGCGGCTGAATGGGACGAGGTTGAACAAAACCTGCGTTACGTTGAGGCATTCCACCCATTTGCTGCATTTGTTGAGGTTGAGAGGCTGGATTATATACGTTTCGCTTATTCATAGGAATATTTTCCGCCTTACAACCTGCTGCAATAATAGTTACGATGATTTTTTGATCGAGGCTGTCGTCCGTCTGATAACCGAAAATACAATCGACGTCTTTTGCAACGAGTTCTGCAATAAATATATTTGCCTCTTCAAGTTCGTTGTAAGTTATGTCGCTCGACGCCTGTATATTGATAATCAAACCCGTTGCTCCTGCAATATTGGTATTGAGAATATCCGTGCTTGCGGCAGCCTTAACAGCCTTTATCATTCTGTCTGATGTTGCGGGACCTTCGCCCATACCCAATCCGATATGTGAATACCCCTTGCCTTTCATCACCCTCTTGATGTCTGCAAAGTCTACGTTAATTTGACTTGGGAAGTTGATGATATCGCTTATGCTTCTCACAGCGTTAGATATAATCTTGTTGACTTTCTCATAAGCGCAAGGAAGCGTAATGCTCATATCTCCCTCTACCATACTTTGGTTGGGTATTATAATGAGAGAATCGACATATTTCTGCAATTTTTCAATTCCCTTCTCGGCTATAGCCATCTTCTTACCAAATTCAATTCTAAGAGGTTTTGTTACCGCGGAGATAATCAAAACTTCGGGATTTATCTCCTTGGCAAGTTTTGCAATTACAGGGGACGCGCCGGTACCTGTACCGCCGCCCATACCAGCTACTATAAAAAGCAAATCAGTATTTGCAAGCATATCTGTGAGTTGTTTTCTCGACTCTTCTGCCGCTTGCTCTCCCATAGTCGGGTCTGCGCCTGCGCCCTGTCCTTTTGTAGCTTTTTCTCCAATATTTATTGTATGCAATGCTGCCCCGAGTTCAGAGACCTCGTCGGGTGTCAAGCCTTTTGCAATACAATTATCCAAATGCTTTTTATCTGTGTTGACCATATAAAACTCGACGCCTCTGAGCCCCGATTTTATCATACTAACTACCACGTTAGTACCGCATCCGCCTACACCTACTACCTTAATTTTTGTTGTCATTGCCGTCATAAACGTATTCCTCCATTTAGCCGAATAATTTTTCTAGCAAACTGTTTTTTCTATTCATTTTTTCTGCGACTTCCATAGTCGCAAACGCCGACGCCTGATAGGGCTTGTCCCACCCGGGCATATTTCCCGTGAGAACTCCTACCTCTCGTCCAAGCGCTCTCGCAAAAAACTGCGACGCTCCTCTTATACTGCTCAATCCACCGCCGGTAAGATAAAACTCCGTCATAAGATTTATCGAACCCGCTTTATTAACTGCGGTCAAAGAACTGCCTAATGACAAAGTCTCGTCCTGCTCCTTGATTTCTGATATACAATCATTGGCAAAGTCGACGAGTTGAGTCAATATCTTATTATGTAAGAAATTGTTGACATCCTTTGCTTTGCACTCATATCTTCGCGAGCCTATCTCGTATCTATAAACGCTCTTGTCGTCACTTTCGATATTGAGAGTTATCTGCGAAAACATACTTTGCGCAACTTCATATTCTACTCCCATAGCCGAAGCCAAACCGTCTATAAGAAATCCGCTACCGAAAGACTTGTCTTTTTTATATTTGATACCGTCGCCCTTGACGAGCGCAAATGTCGTCGAAGCATACCCCACGTCTATCAAGACAGCGCCGTTTACTCTTGCTCTCTCGTCGATCAATTGTCCTCCCTCTGCCCAGATTCCGTCAACAAATTTGACGTCTTTAAACCCGAGATTGACGACAATTGCATACACCGTCTTTATGAATTCGTCCTTGCCAAAAACATAAGACATATGCGCGTATATTTTTTGAGCGTACTGCCCGATAGGCTTAATTGTACTCAATTCTCCGTCAAGCACGTATTCCAATGCAGAAGAGCACAACGCGGTATATCCGCTCGGCGTAATTCCCTCCGCTTTGTCGTGTATCTGCGTCAATATCGAAGAATTTATACACTTCTTTTTGCCAAGGTCGCTTACCATACCGCTCAATCTGACTTGCGTAAATTCAGATGGGACGGCTACAAACAAAGTCTTTTGTCTAAAATCAAAACCGCTTTGACTTATGACCTCGCATACGTCGTCGGACAAAGTGTCTATAGACACCCACTCGCCGCCGTAATAACCGGAATATTCTATAGACGCATAGTTCTTGACGACAAAACAATTGTCGACAGACCTAACACCTACGATAAAAGAGAGTTTTCCCGATCCGAAATCCAAAACAGCAACGTCTTTCATACATTTATTATAATATTATAATATTATAATGTCAACGCAGAATACCAAAGTTTTTTTTTTTTTTCAGTAAAAGTTAAATTTTTAT
>WSNH01000174.1 GCA_013316135.1 Clostridia bacterium | reverse complement strand
ACGTGGTATTAGACAATGTTGATAAGTTTACTACTGTAAAAATTGAAGGAAGAGGCTTGACAAATGCAATATTCGTACAGGGCGATGAATTGCCGGTGTTAGACGCGGCGCTTGGCGGCGGACAGTATACTATTACAGTTTATGATCGCTCTTGCAACGTATTCCAATTTAAAGTCAATATAGCAAATAAAGAGCCGACGATGGAATACAACAGTTTGAGACCCACAAATCGTCAGTTGACGTTATATTTTGCAACAAATGATAATCTCAATCAGATTGTCCGTCTTGAGATATACAAAATAAACGGAGCGGGCGAGCGTATCTTGATAGAGCAAGACGATTTGGGCAAACAGATAGATTTTACGTCATTGGAGTATAACTTTACAACCGGTGGAAAGTTCTTTGCAGTGATTACGGACCGATATGGAAGAGTAATTGAGACTGAGCCGATATTCTACGAACGCGGTTTGCCGAACGGCAATCTTACTACTACGGCAGGCAGCATAACAAACAAAGACGTGTATTTTACTTATGCTGTTGGCAATGGCGTAGTTGTATATACATACGACGAGACAGGAAAAGAAGTTATTTATACTGATTACCTTATTGAGTACGACAATCTGAATAAAGAGTATTCTTTGGGATTCTTAGCAGGCGAAGGCGTTGAACGACAGTTTATGATCCACCTTTACAACGAATCTGACGATAATCTTTATATGGAATATAAATTTGGCATTGATACTGTGATTGCAGTTGTCAACGTTGTGGATTCCAACAATGTTGCCGTAGAGAAAGGCGGATATACAAATCAATCATTCTCACTGAACTGGACGGAGGCAAATGTAAGAGTTAAATATACTATTGGATCAAGTGCGATCAGCGCTACCTATGCTCGAGGTGATGCGCTTAGTGGCAACGGTATGTATACGTTTACGGTAACAGACAGAGTTGGCAATACAGAGACATTTACGATATATCTTGACAATGTGGTAGATTATACGCTTGACGGCGGTAAGATCGTCAACGTAGGAGGAAGGTATTTGACGAATTCGCCAGTTGCGCTGACGATCAATGAGATGATCTCTGAATGGAAAGTCGCAGACGGCAAAGAGGTTATCAACGGTGTTCCAATAACCGAAGAGGGGATTTATTCCGTTACCGTGTCCGATAGATACGGTAATACAATAACTATTGTGATTGAGTTGGATATTACACCGCCAGAAATGGTGTTGAATGGCGTTATAGAAAGCGGAGCAACAAAGGACGAGGTAATTGTAACATTTGAAGATGGGGCTAAAGGATATCTAATGAAAGGCAATACCGTTATTAGAGAAATTAAAAGCGGAGAGATATTTACTGATCACGGCAATTATGCTGTTCGCGCAGAGGATCTCGCTGGCAATATTGTCAATATGAAATTTACTATTGACCGCAAAGTCGACTTTGCGTCTAATATTATCAACCGGCAGATAACGACAGAAAGCGTTGTTTTTGCGCTATCAGAAGAAGGAAGTATTGAGATTATAAAAGACGGACAAGCCGCCGACATCGCAAAAAATTATTCAGAGTCGGGAAGATATGTTCTTACTGCAACGGATGCTGTTGGCAACGCTCTTGTATTTACATTTACAATCTTGCCTAAGAACGCACAATCTTTGAATATAGAGTTAGATGCCAAGCAAATTGTATCCTTATCGAAGTTTAACGGTGAGGACGTGAAACTTGATTATTCTGATGACACAAAGAAAAATATAGTTTTGGATAAGACTGGCAGATATACTTTGACTATTAGCGACATTGAGCAAAATCAAAGTTATACAGTTTATTTGAATATTGATAACGTCGCGCCGAACGTGGAGTTGATTTGGTCGAAGAACACTGTATCGTTCTCAAGATTGAACAAAGACGGAGTAACTGCTAAATTTACAAAAGATGGAGAAGAAATTGCTTGGTCGCAATCAAGCGTCGCGAAAGATCCAGGTCACTACGTACTTGAACTTTCGGACGAGTTTGGCAATGTCAATGTCATTGAGTGGGATATTAAATATAAACTCAATGGGCTGTCCATTGCATTGATAGTCGTAGGTTGCATTGCCGTCATAGGTGTAGTTGTACTGATAATTGCTAAGCGTTTAAAGGTAAAAGTCAGTTAAACAATAATGCGGGAAACCGCTGAATATAAAAAATAAAATTAGGAGGATATACATATGAAAATGAAAGTTTTTTCAATGTTTTCAATGCTCGCTGCTGCGGGCGACACCGGAACGCTAGAGAATAATCTCACAGATTTCGGCTCACAACTAAATAGCCTTATTGGAGTTATTTGGCCGTGGCTTCTTGGTCTTGGTTTAGTGTTTATAGGCTTATGGGGTGCCTTTATAGGAGTAAAGATAATCAAGGCAAAAAAAGCGGAAGAAAAACAAGAGGCCAAAGCGTATATAAAGCAACTTATTTTGGGTATCTTAGTTATTTTTATAATAGCGGCAGGACTGCCTTTGGTTGTTTCAGGCATTGCGGCTTGGGCAGGTACGCCTATAACCAAACTTGGATGAGCATTCAGTAGTTATTGGGCGTCCTTATAATAGGACGCTCAAGATACTGCGCTAAAGACGAAAGAAAACGAGCGGTCGCAAATTCATCTTTATATCTAAATAGGAAGTAAAAATATGAGCAAAGTAAAAGGAAAGTGGGTCTTGAGTGCAGAGTATCTTGAGGGTAAGCGATTGGTTTTTGACATAACGTTTGTTAAAGAAGATGTTCTTGAGAGGTATCAAGCGCTACATCAAAGTACCAAACATATACTTGGCGAAATAAGATATGAGTACATTGATGAATATTTGGAAGTGTGTGCGATATTAGACGATATAGCACAGAAGTATTTGAGTAAGTAAAGACAAATGGTAAAGACAATTTTATTTTTTCTTGTGCTCACGA
>WSNH01000173.1 GCA_013316135.1 Clostridia bacterium | reverse complement strand
TATTGATATATGCTCATTTATGCATTTGTATAATTGTCCGGGCTATATTTCTTTTGACCTTCTTTAGGCTTTTTTGATTTTTATATCATCTCCTCTTGCGTTAAATAAAATTATATCGTTAAATTTGTGCCACGGTAAAGACACTTTGTCTTTACTTTACTTGATTTTAAATTAGCAATATGATAAAATGACTACGAATTTATTAAAAGAGGTAAATTTATGTTATTGAGCAAGTTGGTGTGCGAGCGTACTAAAGAGGCTCCGCAAGACGCAAAAATCAAAAGCCATATACTTTTGTCCAGAGCGGGCTTTATCAAACAGGTGTCAAACGGTATCTATACAATGACAATGCCCTGCCAGAAGATGAGTCAGAAAATTCAGGCAATAATTCGTCAAGAAATGGACGCTTTGGACGGTCAGGAAGTGCTGTTCCCCGTCGTAATGCCGAGAGAGATTTGGGAAAAGTCAGGCAGATACAGTTCGATAGGTAGCGAAATGGTGAGATTCAAGGACAGAGCCGACAGAGATATGCTCCTTGGTATGACGCACGAAGAAGCTGCTGTACACCTTGCCAATCACATTGTCAGCAGTTACAACCAACTGCCAATGATGATATACCAATTGCAGACCAAATTTCGCGACGAGGCAAGATCCAGAGGCGGACTGATCAGAGTAAGAGAATTTACTATGAAAGACGCCTACTCTTTCCACTCGACTAAAGAGGACTTAGAGATATATTATCAAAGAGTATTCGACGCGTATTATCGCATATTCAGAAGAATCGGTCTCAAGAACTTTATTGATATCAAGTCGGACACAGGAATGATGGGCGGCAGCGTTGCTCACGAGTTTATGCTGTTGACAGAAGTGGGCGAAGACAGCATAGTGCTTTGCAACGACTGCGATTACAGGGCAAATATGGAAGTTGCGGACGGCGTAATTGACACGCCTGCAAGCGAAATTAAGCCGCTTGAACTTGTCTTTACCGGCGAAGATAAGACTATCGAAGAGGTGTCGGCAAGATTGCAAGTGTCTCAAGATCTTACTTGCAAGGCTGTTGTTTTTGCCGTAAAGGGCAGCGCCGACGAGATAGTAATTGCGTTCACGCGAGGAGACCTTGAGGTCAACGAGGCAAAACTTAAGAAGGCTTTGCATAAGGAAATCGTACCTTACGACGGCGGAGCAAGCGAGGCTTTGGTCTGCGGTAACATTGGACCTATCGGACTTGACAAGAGCATTATCACAGTGTTTGACAAGTCGCTTGAGAATATCAATTCATTGGTAATAGGCGCTAATAAGGCAGAGTATCATTATGTGGGTTTTAATTTCAAGAGAGATATGCCTTCCGTCGAGTTCTGCGACGTATCAAAGACGAGAAGCGGCGATAGTTGTCCTATATGCGGAGGCAAGTTGAGAGTGGAAAACGGTATCGAGATAGGCAATATTTTCCAACTCGGCACCAAGTATACAAAGTCAATGGATATGACCGTGCACGGAGCAGACGGAGTGGAATTTAATCCGATTATGGGCTGTTACGGCATAGGCGTAGGCAGAGCGATTGCATCCATTGCGCAAGAGTCAAGTGACGACAAGGGACTTATTCTTCCGATGAGCGTCGCGCCTTGGCAAGTGCATATCTGCCCATTGAGACTTGACGACGAAAACGTCAACGGCAAGGCAAACGAATTATACAATAGTCTTGTCAAGCAAGGAGTGGACGTACTCTTTGACGACAGAAGCGTAGCCGCAGGAGTAAAATTTAACGACGCTGACCTTATGGGTATGCCTATAAGAGTGGTCATATCTCCCAAGAGTCTCGCAACTGACGAAGTGGAGATTACAATTAGAGCCACCAAGGAATGTAAGAAAGTCGCATATTCAAATTCTATTGAGGAAATAAAATCAATCATAAAAGAGCAAATGGAGCAATTGCGCGGATAGTTATATTCGCCTATAACGAGTGATATAAAGGTGTGGACTTTATTGTGCACACCTTTTTTTAGTTGAGGATAGAGACCTCTCCACTTCGGCAGAGGAGACAACTTAAAAATACTTTCAAGAGCAGACTAACAAACAAATAAAATTTCGCGGTGCGCTCCAAATGCCGTGTTTTTATAGATACGATATTCCGAGGAAGGTCATTGCAAGATAGCAGATCAGCGCAAGCAAAGTCATCATACAGTATATTGCCAAACCCATTATTGCATATCTAAAGCACAATTTACTTAGTACTGTATGACGCTTCTTGAGCGTGGTACCGACTATTGCGCCTACAGGCGGAAGCAATACCGATATGACCATAAGGAAGCGCGTCAGCAATATATTGTGTTTGTCAAATTTGTTTTTGTCGCAAAAAGTACGCAGTCGCTCTTTGTAAGTTTTTCTTTAATGACTTTAAAAAGGTCAATGTCTTTAACCGTGCAATACGTAGACAATATCGGCACCGCAAGGAATATTGCTCCCATAATTGCGCCCAAAGTGTATATCACGTGTTGCCAACCGTTGTTGCCTACCAAGGCTTGGAAAGCCTCTACGATTTCTCTTACCATACTGTCCAAAAAGTCAGGCAGAGTTGAGCCCGCTCCCACGGGGTACATAAGTATGAAAGCCATAAAAAGCGGTATCGTCATTATCGTGCTGTATGCGCACACTGCAATTGCAAAGACTGTCTTGACTTTGCCATCAAACGTACCTGCCGCGGCAGACATAAGCATAATGCCTATTGCATTAGTCACTATGACTACGACGTATCTCAAAATAATATTTGGAATTGCGCTGATATAACCAAGTCCAGCATTACTGCCAGTGGCTTGCACTATCGACATAATGCCCAATATAATAAATATTGCCGCTACGGCAATCATTACGCTTTGTTTGATGATCTTCTTTTTCTTATCGTCCATATTTCCCCTAACGGCAAGTCTTTGCCTATATATAATTATATTATAAAGTATATTGCCTCTCAACGCAATATATTTT
>WSNH01000172.1 GCA_013316135.1 Clostridia bacterium | reverse complement strand
TTAAAGAGCAGAGATTGATGAAAAGACTGTAAATTTAAATAAAAGAATGAGATTTCTCGACTGCGCTCGAAATGACAAAGTGTAGGGCGAAATGTCAAAAAGTAGGTCATAATGACAAAGTGTGGGTGTCTTAATGGCAAACAGTAAGTCTTAATTACATAAATGCGGCGCCTAAAAAGCCCAATTGCCGCCCTTGAAGATTTGAATTTTTCTGCCATCCTTGGTTTCGCCGACTATATCAAGAGTTGAGTCGCCGATCATAAAATCTACGTGTATCATACTCGTATTGACGCCCATTTTGTCAAAATCTTCTTGGGTGTATTTGTCAAAGTCTTTTATGCAGTTGGAAAAACCTCTGCCCAGCGCAAGGTGACAACTTGCGTTTTCGTCAAACAGAGTGTTGTAAAATAGTATTCCGCTGTTGTTGATAGGAGAGTCGTAAGGCACTAAAGCGCATTCTCCAAGCATTTTTGCGCCATCGTCCATCGATACCATTTGACGGAGCAATTCTTCGTTTTTTTCGGCGTGTACTTCGATTACTTTTCCGCCTTTAAATTCGACGTAGAAATTCTCTATCAAAGCGCCTTGATAAGACAGCGGCTTTGTGGAGTAGACTATTCCTTCCGCCGCTCCTGCCTTTGGCGTTGTGAATACTTCTTCGCTCGGTATGTTTGGATTGAATTCTATGCCTTGCAGGCTTTTTTCGCTGCCTGCCAAGAAGTTGGCATTTTCGAGCAGTTCTACTCTCAAATTCGTGCCGTTGCTTGCTGAATATTGAAGATATTTGAGACCTAAAGAATTGAGATAGTCGCACTTTGCGTGCAGATCTTTGTTGTGCTTATTCCAGTTTTCAATTGGCGTGGACTGCGCTCTCGAGGTATATAAGATGGCTTCCCACAACTTTTCTATTGCCTTTGACGGACTTTCGTTGGGGAAGACTTTCTTTGCCCAATCTCTGCCTGCTACGGCGGCGATACACCATTGATACCTGTTGTCCATAGCGTCGATATACGGCTTGCGTATTGCGTATTTTGCAATGCGTTCGTTTGCCAATTTATCTTGGCGGGCGTATTTCATACCGTCCGGATCGTCTGAATCCAGATATATTCTTGCAGGCAAGACTTCGGCTTGATATTTCATTTTTTGTATCTGCCATTCGGGCATTTCGTTCATAGCCTCTTGCGTCATATACCTTGAGTCAAGCACCGTCAATTTGTCGTATACCCAATCTACGACGACTTTTTTCGCTCCCAGCGCGTAGCACTCTTTGACAAGCATTTCCACGAATTTGGGTTGGTCAAGACCTGCCGTAATCCATACTTCCTGTCCTTTTTGAATATTCACGCCTTTTTGAGCTATTAGCCTTGCATATTCTCTCAATATCTTTGTTTTCATAATTATCTCCGTATATAATTATATTTATTTTTAGTTAATTTATAATATATTTTTATAGTATAATTGAGATTTCTCGACTACGCTCGAAATGACAATGTAAGCAATTTCTGCGTTTGGCTACGCTTCGCTAGAAATGACATTGGATGAGATTTATTCATTGCGCTATGCTTCGCTCGATATGACATTGGATTACTTTGTTCACCGCGACAGTATTCTGTCACATCGAAAGCACTTAAGTCACCTCGATAATACTATATCACCTCGACCGAAGTGGAGAGGTCTCATCCTTTAATTATACTGTAGAGATTTCTCCATTGCGCTTAGCTACAGTCGAAATGACATTCATAATCTGTCACCTTGAGCAGAACGAAGTGAAGTCGAAAGATTTCAATCCGCATATAAATAATTATATATTTAAAATATCATAGTGTCAATTGCAAAAAAAGCATTAAACGCTCAAAATTACTTATTTTGGCAAGCCGTAAGAGCATAATTCCACAATTGTTGAATACAATACCTAATGAGGAAAATATGTGGCAGAGTAATATTTTAATTAGTAAAGATTTCAATAAAGACAATGCATTGAAAAAGGGCTTGGAGCGTGTAGAAGGTTTGTATTTTGCAGAAGGCGGAGATGAAGATTGGATAAGTTTTGACGTGGCGGCAAAAGACTTTGAAAAGGACAGGTGCGAGAGCGCCGTAAAGGAAATTATTTGCGACGTCATTCTAAATAATATTAAGTTGAAGTTTATTCTTTCGTCCATAGGCAGAAGAAAGATAGACTCTTCGCTTTGCGCGCTTATCTCGTCGATGCTTTATTACGACAATGACAGAGAGCACGAATACTTGCTCAAACAAATAGCCAATCTCAAGAATTATTGCATAGACGGTATCGTCAATTTCCGTCTCCGCCAAATCGTCGAGGAGTGGCAAGAACTTGGCAACATCCTATCTTCTACGCTTGCAAAAGGGTATGGAGAAAAAGAGATATATTCGCTTGCGCTCTATATGCTCGGTGATAGGGAAAAGACGAGTTTGTTTATCGCCGATAGCAAAGAAATACTCATTACCAACGTGTCGCAAGGCGGGCTCGTCAACGTGCCGGAAATTTATCCGGATAAGTCGCACAATATCATCAACGCTATCGTCAAGTACGGCGCAAGCGAAGTGGTCATCGAGCGAGGTAACGCCGATAAAGAGTTGCTCAACGCTTTGAGAAATTTGGTTGACGTGAAAATTTTGTAAACAATTTGTTGTATACCGCATTTTGAAAAAATAAAAAAATATACAATATGTTGTGGGTTTGACGTTTTTGAGAGATTTTTCCATCAAAAATTTACCTCAAAATTGTGTTGACAACAAAAAATTGCGATATTATAATGTATTTACAAAATTATTGCAACGCAAGTATTTGCGTACCTGAAGACACGTGATTTATAGGAAATCGTCACAGAGAGCGCCTGAGGCTGAGAGAGGCGTACGAGGATATAAGTTATACCGCTTGAGGAAAAGCACGTCAGCCATACGAATTGGCGCAAAGAAGCGACGGCTAATGCCGTAATTAAGGTGGAACCGCGAGTAATCGTC
>WSNH01000001.1 GCA_013316135.1 Clostridia bacterium | reverse complement strand
GGCAAGCAACCCACCGCCCACACGGCGAACGGCGCGCTTGTGTCCCCCTTGTTACTCTTTGAGTGAACGGGGCAAGCAACCCACCGCCCACACGGCGAACGGCGCGCTTGTGTCCCCCTTGTTACTCTTTGAGTGAACGGGGCAAGCAACCCACCGCCCACACGGCGAACGGCGCGCTTGTGTCCCCCTTGTTACTCTTTGAGTGAACGGGGCAAGCGTGAAAAACGGCTTGCGTTACGTTAATTCGGTTTTATGTCGTGCATCACATCGCGACTATCATAAAACAGTTACCATAGGGACTAATTGCCTATGGGGCTTCGCGTGCCAAACGCGCCCCGTAAGGGTGGACGGCATAGCGTTCATTACAACAACTATGACTTGCCAGACCGTCAAGACACAAACGGCAAAACTTCGATTATGTGGGGTGCCTTCCCTTCCGCGGGGGGAACACCCACACATTGGTGTTGCCTTGCATTGCAAAGCCTCCACGTGGCGCAAGGTGGTAACGATAGCAATATCGGCTGATTTGCAAAAAATGGGTAATTCGTTACCCGTCCCATTCACCATCAGGGTATAGTGATGAGTGGCATATGCGCAAGCATAAGGCTGTACATTCAGCCAAATCAAAAATGCGTCGGTTAAGCAATCGCGGAATTAAGCCCCTTTGCGCGTCAGATAGTGAAAATGGCAACAGGTATGGCATCAAACCTAAACTCGGCTTGTGCAACGTGTGTCTATGCGTGATGTCATTATTACGACTTTCGTACAATGGTGCGCCAGCATAGCGTTACTTGCCCCAAGTGGGTAAGACAAACGGCGTTATGTTTGTCAAATCGAAGGTAATCCCGTCGTGCGAGCATTACACTTGCTATACCCCAAGGGGCAATACTGTGTATTCGGTGTGCGTTAGAAACGGATATTGAATAGCGTGAATTATCAAAACCTTACAATTAGCGTAGCAATACGCTTCAATAATGGGAACGCTTCGCGCGATTTGCGCGGGGCGTTCTTTATGCACTCAAAGGCAAGCCTTCTCGCGGCGAGTGTGATTTCGCTAATTGCCTAACGCTTGTGGACGTACCCACAAAAAATCGCTTTGAGGTGTATATGGAAAAGTATCTCTTCGAGATGCCTGAACGCTCGGCGGCGTTGTGTTTAGCCGATAATGTATCGCTGGCACAAGTGTCCGAGATTGCGGCGCATTACGCAAATCGGGGCGAACAATGCCTCGAACGGTTCGTGTCCTTTTTATTGGACAACTTGCACAACCATAACTAATCTCCTTCCTTCTTTCATTTTTCTCCTCCTTATGGCTCACGTTATGTGAGCCGCGCGTCCAATGGGCAAGCCTCCTCGTGGCGGACGTGGATAGCCAACCGATTGCTCAAAAAAATTCTATACATTCAAGGAGTGTAACATTATGGCAAACGAAGCAAAGAAAACCCCTCTCGAAATCGCAAAAGAAGCGTATGACGCAGCGATGAAAAAGGCAAATGAAGCTCTCGGCAAAAATCCCGTAGACCTCGTGGCGTATAACGCGGCAATGGGCGAACTTGACAAGGCGGAAAAGGACTATGCGAAGGCGAAAGCTCTCGATATGTACAACGAGTACGCCAAAAAGCCCAACCCCATCGTCGAAATTATCAAAGCGTACAGCTACGAAACCCTTGCGCACAAGGAAAAGAAAAGCGACGATAAGAACAATCCTCGCGTTATCGCTATCGACCCCGATACCCGTAAGCGTCAGATTGACTTGCTTGCGTTCTGTTCGCACGCCAAGCTCGATACGCATTGGGAATTAACGGCGAGTGCCGTCAACCAGCTTATGTGCTTGCGTGTCGCAAAGGAACTCGGCGCGGACGTGGACAAGATTGCGAAATCGTACTTCCTCAAAGAAAAGGCGCGTGAGATTAAGCTCGGCAAGACGCCTACCAGCAATTCGCAGGTATGCAAGCTCTTACAGACCGTCATCGACGAAATCTTGCCTTGCAACGACGACGATACGCCCATCTACAAGTGCAACAACTATGACGTGAAGTATCTCGATGCCTTGTACGGCAAAAAGTCCAACAAGCACGAGCTTACCATTCGCGTATCGAATGACGCCTTCTTCCGTCGCATTCTCGTTGACATCTGCAACCGCCTCGTAACGGGCAGACTGTACGGCGTAGACGGCTACAAGGGCTATACCGACGAAACCGCGTCCAACTAATGGCGCGGCGGTTCATTCATCTCATTGAGCGTAACATTCGGGGCACCGTTGTAATATACGGCGCTCTCGGTGTTCGTCAATACTACGATTACACGGAAACCGAAGCTCGGCGGCGTTACATCGCCGATTGCAAAAGCACTTTTATCACAAATCAAGCTCACGCTCGTCATAGCGGTTGATTTTTGCATTGCGTTGTGCTATAATTGCACTATCAAGCACAATGAGGTGTAATATGGCTGACGAAAAAAAGCCTGCACGGCGTTCGCTCTCATCGACACGCGAAGGCGGTTATGCAACCCAAAAAAAATATCACGCCACCCACCCCGAAAAGGTTAAGGAATGGCGTCGCAAACAAAAGCAGCGTGAAAAAGGCACTATATATGAACCCAAAATTCGATTGCAAATCGAGTACAAACCCGCGTTGGAAAAATTGTTAGCCGATACGGGTATGTCGATTACAACGATTTGCCTTACGGCATTAGAGGAAAAGTATGGCGTCGTGTTGCAAAAACATCTTGACAATGACGACGAATAGTGCTATTATAACTAATGTATATAGCACTCGTGGTGGTGTTGCTATATATACCACGCCTTGCGTGGTGGGTGTTTGTTTTTCATAGTGGAAAACATTCATTGCGTTTTGGCGGGTATCGTAAACCCGCCACCTTTTTATTTCAATGCTCACAAGTATTTCTTGACGACTTACAGTTGTCGCAACAATAATATAATAATTGCGACGGCTGCGAACGCCTCGCAGTAAAGGAGGTATAGCGTGAAGAAAAAAGACGGAATTGATGCCCTTCTCGCCTACTATGAAGACCATATGCCCAAGAATGTCATTCTCGTCAAAAACCATCAGCGTTACGACGAAACAAAGCAGGCAATTCAGGACATAGCGGACTTTGTATGGGAAACCGACAAGAACGCAAAAATTAACGTAACTCCCGACGACCTTACGGGTAGTTCAATTTGCGTAGAGATTATCGCAAGCCTTGTCGTTATCGATATGATTGACAAGTTCTGCGACGCCTTACGTAAAGCGAACAACTTCGAGGTTTATCCGAGAGAAGACGGCAATATCGGTCTCGGCATCGTGTTCGAGGGCGTATTTGACGCCGCACCACCCAAAAAGTAAATAACCCACAAACCTAATGGCACCCATGTATTATGCGGTGTCTTTTTTATTCTCAAAAAGGAGCGTAATTATGGATATCGTGACCGCCGAAACTATCGGCAAAAAATCGAAAGCGTTAAAGCATTGCGACAAGTTGCTCTCGAAAATCGATAAGAACGGCTCGGCGAAGGTCGTGCTGAACTGCACCGGCGTAGAGTTTGTCGTCCACAAAGACGATGCGATCTACTGCCGCATTCAATCGACCAAGTATCGTTTGCTTGACGAAATCAGGTCGTATGAGCTGACGACTCGCTCGCAAAGAGCAATCGAACAGCCCGTTCACAGAACTGCCCCCGCCCCCGTCGGCGCAGCACCCGAATCCGAGGTACTCTCCGCCGAACAGCTGGCGAAAACCAAGAAGTCCGAGTACAACCGCCGCTATCGCGAAAAGGTCAAGGCTCGCATTGCCAACGAACAAAAATAAAAAAAAAAGTCAAAAAAGTTTGTAAAAACGCTTGACTTATGTCTAAATATGTTCTATAATCGTCTTGTCAATCACCAATGACACCTGCGAGGTGCCTAAAATTTTGGGACATTTGCGACATATTTAGACACTTCGCACCGTCGGCAGGTCTTATACCTCACAACACCTCCGCTCGGTAGGTATTCCCCCTTTGCCTACCGAGTGCCAACGGTAAATTCACAATCGTATTCCTTACCTTAACGGTTTGGGCTTTGGGTAAAACTCAAAGTATCAAAATGTCAGGGAGACGGACGGCGCCGCGGGACGACGCCTCAGGATGGAATTGCCAGCAGGCACCAGCATGCGCCAATCGCAATGGCTTTCGTCCTTTAAGCTATCTACGGTCTCAGCAAATTTCCTTGAATTTCGGTAACGTTCCCTTAATGTTAATCTCTCGATTACATCAAACTTTCCCGATATTCTTACAGAAGAACCCGTATCCAAGCTTATCCGGAGAATTCCGATAATCCTTCTATTATACACAGGATTGTGAATACCACAAAACATATTTAGACACAAGGAGACGAAGATTATGTCTAATAGTATAAGGTTACACAAACAGCACGGCTTAAACCCTACTCTTTGTACTTGCTTTTACTGCGGGCAAGAGACGGGCGAAATAGCTTTGCTTGGCGCCGCCTATGACGGTGAAGCGCCTATGCACCTTTGCACAAGCGTCGAACCTTGTGCAGCTTGTAAAGAAAAGTTCAAGGACGCAGTTTTAATACTCGAAGCGCGTCACGACGAACGCAACAAATTGCAACCCACAGGGCGTTGGGTGGCAGTCAAAAAGGAAGCCGTGAACGTTCCAAACAAAGGAATTGTGTTTACGGATACCGAAACAATGAACCATTTGCAGACCTTGTCTGCGTAAAACAAATGTACCCAAACGGTTATTCTAAATACATATCAGTTTTAGGCATTTGGTCTTACCGAATGTAACACAACGTCGTAACATTGTTGCTTCTCATGACGAAGAGCTACAGGGGCTGGCGCCCACTTACGCTCTTCGCATAGTCCGCAATAATAATCCAAGGTTTATGAGTCTTGGGACTACGTCCCCCTTCCTCCTGCTGCGTGCCGCAGCGGAGGAAGGATAAACCTTGTACCGCGTTTGGGCAATCCACCACAACAAAGAATCATCTATAAGGAGATAAATTATGGCACAAGCACAATGGACTTCGGTAAAAAAAGCAAAGGTTTACATTGCCGCCTGCGAAAAGAGTAAAGTCAAGGGCTTGAAATACTGCTCCGCCGTCGATTACGTAGCGAACTACGGCAAAGAAAGATGCACTCGCTGCGGAAAGTACCACTACCCCGACGAACTCGTAACGAAAGACGCCGAGGGCAACAACATTTCGCTCTGCAAAGAGTGCTACGAAAGAGTGCTTGCAGAACGCGAAAAAAAAGCGTCCTAACGGGAGATAATCTCAATGGAATTCAAAAGGTTCGATAGTTCCGAGGGTAACGTATTTAAGTATGTATTTAGTGGCAATGATTTTGTCGCTGAATCTGTACTCTATCGATACAATTCCTTCGCCGAAAGGACGGTGATTTGCTGTTCCACACAAAGCGGTTGCCCCGTTGGCTGCTCATTTTGCGGAACCGGTAAGCGGTTTGTGAGAAACCTGACGAGCGATGAAATAGTTTCGCAAGTCAAAACGGTCATCGAAGACCAAAACATAAACACGCAAGAAGTTCGCAAATTTCAAATCATGTTTATGTCGATGGGTGAACCCTTGTTGAATTGGGATGCGGTAGCGACCGCGATAGAGCGTTTGAATGTGTTGTACCCCACCGCACAATTACTCATATCTACTATTGCACCTAACAATCCTCGAGCTTTAATGGGGTTCCTTGAGCTTTCCAAAAAAATCGACAAAATAGGGTTGCAGTTCAGCATACATCGCAGCAATGACGAGGATCGCAACAAGCTTATTCCTTACAAGAATAAATTAACGCTCGAAGAAATACGTGATTATGGCATTATGTGGTGGCATAAAACGGGTAGACATCCCTACCTCAACTATTGCGTCGAAGGTGCTGTCAATTCCACCAGTGCAGACATCGTAAGGTTACAGGCTTTGTTTAGCCCGCTTGTGTTTAATTTCACCTTTTCTGTCGTTTGCAGTAGTGATGAAACGATGAAAGACGCCGGCTACAAAGACTTAGACTTTATTCGTTCTGTTGAGCAAAGCTTTATAAACAAGGGATACAACACTCGTATCTTTGACCCTGCTGGACAAGATGATATTGGCGGTGGCTGTGGTCAGCTTTGGTTTGTACAACGCTGGCTCGCCGAGCATAAAGCCACCTACTCCGCCGCACCGAAAAGTTAAATAAAAGGAGTCTTTTATGGAAAAGGAAACTCTCACCTACATCACTTGCCCACATTGCGGCAAAAAAATATTGATGGATTGGACGTGTCCAATATGCAAAAAAGAAATTGCCTACGACATTAAAGACGGTCTTGTCCGTTCCAACCCACACAAACCAAAGTAACGACAACAAGAAAGACGCTTACAGCAACTTACATAAAAGGTAAACAAATTCTCCTGTAACAGAATTCAAGCGGGTTCGATTCCCGTAACAAACGAAAGCGTCTTGTATTACATTCCTCATCAGTGGCGTCGGCTGATGAGAGCCTGTTTAGGCAACCCCTGGGCTTAAAATATTGGAGGGCTGCCGGCGTTGATAGTTGTCGCCGATAAAAAACTATATAAGGCACTTACAGCAATTACATAGATCAAATTTTTCGGGTAAAAGATTTCTATATGTTTTGTGCCTTGCAAGGGAAGATTGTGTTTTAAGCGAAATGGGTAGGGTTCGCACACAGCAATTTAATACAGTAGAAGAAAGTATATTTCCTCAACAACTCACATTCTTCCCTCTTTCCTACCTTTATGGAGATGTAGCTCAACTGGATAGAGCGTCGTTAAAGACGAGTCTTGTTAGGCTCATACAGCAACTTTTCTTTTGCATAGGGTGCCGAAGGTTGCAGGTTCGAGTCCTGCCGTCTCCATCATTTGGGAGCGTAGCTCAGTTGGTAGAGCGCGTAAATCGAGAGGTTTGCCAAATCTCTTACAGCAATTTTATCGAATAGCCTGTTAAGCTCGTGGTCGTGGGTTCGAGCCCCACCGCTCCCATTTTTTCGTACCATCAACTCAAAGACGGTAACAGCAACGTTACAAAACAAGGACTTGAAATCTCTTTTTGAATCCCGTCTTGGAGTTAAGATTTAATATTTTAATTCATTGGAGGTAACTATGAACAACTTTATGGAAAATCTCAGGCGCACTATCGGCGAAGAGTTCAACGAGTCCGTTACGGAAAACGGTGCGGTTGGATATCGTACCTCGGGCAAAGAATTGCTCGACCTCAACTTCGCGGTATCTTCCCTGCGCAATGAAACGCCGGAGCGCATCAAGCAGAGATTTACAAAGGCGTTCTTCGAGAATAAACTTCTCGTAATCAAGTGGCTCTTCTTCGCCGGCGATGTTCGCGGCGGACTCGGAGAGCGCAGACTGTTCCGTATCGGTATGGAATACCTTGCCACAAACGAAGCGGACGTAGCGGTCAAACTTCTCAAGCTCATTCCCGAATACACCCGCTGGGACAACCTCGTTGTTCTTCTCGATACGAGCCTTTGCGACAACGCAGTTGCAATCGTCAAAGAGCAGCTGAATAACGATATGTACCAAATGGGACGCAAGAACGCGATTTCGCTCTGCGCAAAGTGGATGCCGTCGGCAAATGCTTCGTCCAGCGAAACTCGCCGCCTTGCAAAGATTCTCATCAGCAAACTCGGTATGACCGAAAGACAGTACCGTAAAATGCTCACCGCACTTCGCTCTTACACGAATGTTGTCGAGGCTAAGATGAGTAACCGAGAATGGTCGAGCATCGACTACTCTGCTGTTCCTTCGAGGGCAAACCTCATCTACAACAACGCATTCCTTCGTAACGATGAGAAGCGCCGCAGAGAATATCTCGGCAAACTTGAAAAAGGCGAGACAAAAATCAATGCCGGCGTCCTCTTCCCTCACGATATCGTTCACAAATACAAATCGGGCTGGTCACTGAAAAATCGCGATACGGCACTCGAGGAAATGTGGAAAGCACTCCCCAATTACGTTAAAGAAAGCGGCAACACGATTTGCGTAGCCGACGGCTCGGGCAGTATGACTTCTGTAGTCGGCGGAACGGGTGTTAGCTGTCTTGACGTTGCGAATGCTTTGGCAATCTACTTTGCCGAAAGAAGCTCGGGACAGTTCAAGGACAAGTACATCACGTTCAGCGAACACCCGCAACTCGTTAATCTTGCAAGCGGCAAGTCTTTGCGCGACAAAATCGGCATTGCACTTACTCACAACGAGGTAGCGAATACCAATATCGAAGCCGTGTTTGACTTGATATTGACGACGGCGATCAATGCCCACATGAAGCAGTCCGAGCTTCCCGCAAACATTCTTATCCTTTCCGATATGGAGTTTGATAGTTGCGCAACGACTTCCCACTTTGGTCACACTGGCTATGGTGGTCGCGGAATTGATAAAAAGCTTTTCGCGGTTATCGCAAAACGTTATGCAGATCACGGCTACAAGCTCCCCCGCTTGGTGTTCTGGAATATTTGCAGCCGCACGGGAACCATCCCCGTAAAAGAGAACGACCTCGGCGTTGCTTTGGTAAGTGGCTTCAGTCCCGCCATCGTTAAGATGGTTCTCAGCAATTCCACCGACCCGTTTGAGTGCTTACTCGAACAACTTAACAGCGAACGTTATTCTCCCGTAGAACAAGCTGTTAAGGGTTAAAAAATATAAAATATCGGTTATCAGGAAGACTGCACATTGATTGAAAGTGTAGCACCGAGGCGGGGCTCCGTCCCCGCTCTCCTCGCCCATGTCGATGGGCGGAGGGCAGCGAAGCAATCCCAAATGGTACGGATGCACAAGGCGAAGAACGTGTGATACCGACACAAGTACGCAAATTGTGGAGTGAGCGAATGACTGACAGGTCGCTATTAGTCCTGAGAACCAGGGCTTTGGTTACAAGTTCCTATCGGCTTGTATACCGAGAACTATAGTTGGGAGCGCATTGCAGGATAGGTAATGCACTTTGCAAAACGATGTTCGTTCCCTCTAACGACTCGTTGCTCCGTTACTGTTATAAAGCAGTGTCTAACGTAGTGAGGGGCAATGTGTTAGGCACATAATATGTATCCAACTCAATGTTGAGATAAAAAATATTTTTTCAAAAGGAGAGTCAAGTATGAAACTCACAATCACCGGAGATGCTTATGCACTCACTTCCACTATCAAAGTGGACGAAATCGAACTTCTTAAGAAGTATAACCCCGACGCTTTGTCCGTCAAAGACAAAGACGGTAACGTGAAGTTCAAGGTATCGTACAGCGAAGGCAAAGGCAGCATTACTCCCTACGGCGTAACGTTCGGCGGCAAAGGACGAGGCGAAAGCGACGGCTGTGCAACCGTTACGGGCACGCTTCCCGCAGGTCTCAGCACGGACGAAGCGAAGAAATACGTGGCGGAACTCGTCGGCGGCGTGGTTGCTTATCTCGAGCAGCTTGAGAAAGACGTCACCAAAGCGGCAGAAGCAGTTTCGACGCAGCGCAAGAAGCTCATCGACGGCATCACCGTAGCGTAAGCATCACTCGGCGGGGCGCTGAGATATGCGCCCCACTCCCTTTGCGGAGATCACCCGCAAACAACCATCAAAAAAAATCTTTTAAGGAGAAATATTATGATTAAAGTTCTTGTAAAAACCAACACGACGCGCCAGGAAGTTATCGCAGAAGTAACGGAGACCCCCGCTCAGGTATTTGAAAAGGCAAATGCGGGTGTATCCGGCGCAATGGTCAACCTCAACGGCACCGTCCTCTCGGCGACGGATTTGAACTCGACGTTCGAGCAGCTCGGCGTAGCGGAAGGCGCTACCGTCAACCTGAACAGCATCGTAAAGGCAGACGGCGCAAGATAAAGAATACATAAAGGAGCGTACAGGATATGGACTGCGTAAACACTATCATTACGAGTTCAAATGCCAACGTCTTCTTTGGCAACGATTCTTCCCCTCTGGGTAGCGTTACCCTCGGAGCAACATTACGTTTCATCGCCCTGAAACACCATCAGGGCGAAATTGAAACGATAAGACCGATTAAGGTTTACACCAATCAGTTCTCCGAATACAACAACGGGAATTATTATGCACAGCAAGCCAAAGAGAACGGCATTGAACTCTATATTGTATCCGCGCGGCGCGGAGCACAATTGCCTACCGTTAATGAAGATGGTTGGGTTGCATTGGATACCCCTCCCTATCCTGTCGCCCCGTTTCTTACGGCAGCATCGGAAACTCGCGTTTATGCGAACACAGAGTTAAAAAGTACGGTTATCTTTGTAAGACAGCCGACCGAACGCTGGATAGATATGCTTTGTTCGTCGATGTTCAGAGTATTGCCTTGGTACTTCGCCGAGGAAATGAGCGACGACGAAACAGCTTTGTTCAGGGCGATAAGCAAAAAGGATGCCAGCGCATTCAACAACATCATCAATACTCTTTGCGCAAATTACGACTTCCAAGCCGCGAGGTTCAAGAAAATTCTTATCGGTTGGAATGACGGATACCGCAAAAAGCAAATTCTTACACTGAAAAGTGCGTGTGAAGATTACCACAGAAACATAGCACAATATCAGGAAGAAATTGCTCGTCTGCTCAACAAGCTCGAACAGAGCAGCGTTAACTTAACGGCTCTTGAAGCTCAGGGCGACAGCACCGATGATAGCGTATATAAATTCTTTATGATGCACAAGCAAATAAGCATTATTAACACTCAGCAAAATAGCGACGGCAACGTGATGGATTATTGCGTTACTGAAACAATTGAATATTTTGACGCCGACGAATTTATGAGGCTGTATAAAAACTCGTCTTCCTCGATAGGTCGCGCGCCAAAAGACATCAAAGATATCTTCCACGCCGTGTTTGCTGATGGGAAGGGCGTGTTTCGAGTTGAGGGTGTGTTCCGTTTGGTAAACCTTGCGAGCATTATAGCGCGCAGAGGTTCTACGTCGGGGCAATTCTCTGGAACTCATATGCCCCACCCGCATCTGTATCACCATGCTTGCCTCGGTGGCAACGAAACGTATATTAACAACTACTTGAAACAGGGTAACTGGGATATGGCTATCGAGCAAACAATCGCGGCGGTCAAAAATATCAACTTTGGAGACGCAACTGTCATTCGCGAATTCGTTGAAGACGTGCAGAGCTATCTCGACAGTTCGTGTAGATGTATACTTGCAGACAATGGCAAAGAAATGACGCTCCGCGAATTCCTTGCGTACATCAGAGAGAATAACGAGAATGAGGGTACTACGAATGGCTAAGAAAATTTTTGCAACCGAAACGGAAATCGCCGAGTTTTTGCGCTCGGCACAAGCACAGTTGCTGGTAGAAAGCCGCAACTTAAAGAAAAGAAAATTCCAGAACGACCAAGCCGACGGCGTCACACTTAACTTCAAATTAAAAGAAGTTAAAGACGACCGTAAAGCAACAATAACATTCTCGGCGCAAGCATATATGAAGATTTTTGCGCTGGTTCACACCTACTCCACCGAAGTCGAATGGCACGGAGTTGTTGAGAGAACCGCAGCAGATGCGTTCTACATTAAGGACGTACTCATCTTCCCTCACAAAGTTACCGGTGCGACGGTCATCTCCGACCAGACGGAGTACGAGAAATGGCTCGACGCTCTTGATAACGATACGTTCAATGTGCTTCGCTTCCACGGTCACTCTCACGTAAATATGGGAGTTACGCCGTCCGGAGTTGATATGACGTATCGTCACAACATCCTCAATAATTTCGGTACCCCTTCCGCTACGTCAGACCTCTTCTACATCTTCCTTATCTTCAACAAGCGCGGCGACATAAGTGGTGAAATCTACGACCTGCAAAATAATGCGCTTTACTCGAAGTCTACAACCGCCGACGAAATCAAAATTGTAGTCGAAGATTGCGATTGGCTTACCGACTTCCTTGATGAAGCCAAAAAAGTTGTAACGGAATCTTACGGATACAGCGGCGGAAACTACGGTGGTAACAGCTACGGCGGTGGCAGCTATGGTGGTAACAGCCATAGCGAAACTACGACGACACCCAAGTCCACCTCGCCGAAACGCGGCGCAAAAGCTGAGGCGCGTCAAGGAAGTTTGCTTAATGATGACGACCCCGACGATGATGACTACTACGCCGGCATCTACGGCAGATACGGAGGACATTACTAATATGAACCTTGTAAAATCTCAGGATTACTTCAACCCGTTGGACGTCACGAAACGTTGCCACATCATTGGGTGTGGCTCCGTTGGTTCGACGGTCGCGGAGTTGCTCATTCGCCTTGGGCTCACGAAAATATCCCTCTACGATTTCGACGTTGTATCGGCTCACAATCTTGCAAACCAGATGTTTGTGAACGCTGACATCAAACGCTTAAAGACGGAAGCCGTAAGAGATATGTTACTCGCTATCAACCCCGAAGCGAAGAACGATATAAAAATTTGCAGCGACGGCTGGACTGAAAAGACAAGGCTTGACGGATATGTCTTCCTTTGCGTTGACAACATTGACCTGCGCCGCACGATTGCGACGAAGAACAAAGCAAATATGTCCATCAAAGCAATGTTTGATTTTAGAACAAGGCTTGAAGATGCACAACACTACGCTGCGGATTGGCACGATCCGAAAAGCGTTGAGAACTTTCTCAAAAGTATGGAGTTCTCTCACGAAGAAGCTCAGGAGTCCACTCCTATGACGGCGTGCCACGTTGAAATGGGCGTTGCTCCTACGGTAAGAATTGTTTGCTCGTATGGAGTATCGAACTTTATGAACTTCGTTCGCAAGAACGAGTTGAAAAAGATTGTAACAATTGATGCGTTCAACTTTGAAGTAGACGCATACCGAAACTAATAAAGTAATGCTTATCTTTCGATAAGGCTTTAGGTTATATCTGAAGTACCAAAATGTCCGGGAGACCAAGGGAGGAGCGACCGATGGAGTCACATCCTGCGAGAGCAGCAAATGACGTCCTTGGAAACAAAGACCCACCGTTCGACTGCCCAACAAGGGTTGGGTCACCGAAATCCCACCCACATTTAAGGAAATTATTTTTATTTTCTTCCGAATTACCTGACCAACACCAGTTGCAAATAGTACTTCTGAAGGTTCCACGGAAGACAATCTAAAAAACAGTTTATTAGGAGAACAAACAATGCCGTACATAACAGTACCCGTAAGTCAAAAGTTCCATCAGATTTCTTTTGACGATATTTTGAACGGAATGAACGAGTCCGTGTTTGAGCGCCAGATGGAAGACACTCACGATACTAAGACCGTGTTCAGAAACAACACACCGCAAAAACTCCTCGACGATACGGATTTTGACGAAATGATTGCGGCTCTTGTAAGATTTAACGAAAAGTACATCAATCTCATCAACACCGAAGACAAGTCCACTCTGTATAGGAGTTTCAAAATCCCCAAGCGTAGCGGCGGTCTTCGTCAGATAAATGCACCGCTTGACGATTTAATGAACGCACTGAGGGAACTCAAATATCTTTTTGAGAAGAAACTTTATGCAAGCTATCATACCGCGGCATTTGCCTATGTAAAAGGCAGAAGCACTATCGATGCAGTTAAAAGACATCAGCGCAATAAGTCGCGCTGGTTCTTGAAGCTCGACTTCCACGACTTCTTTGGAAGCTCGAAGCCCGAATTTATCATCTCGCAGCTTGAAACCATCTTCCCCTTCAACGAAATCGTCGCAAGACCTAACGGAAGAGAAGCTCTGGTAAAAGCATTGTCGATATGCTATCTCAACAACGGTTTGCCGCAGGGCACCCCCATTAGCCCTACCCTTACCAACTTGTTTATGATACCCATAGACCACTACATTGCAAAGACCGCGAGAGAGATGACTCCACACCTCGTCTACACAAGATATGCGGACGATATCATCCTTTCGAGCGACTTGGCGTTTAATTGGCGCGAGGTTCAAGACACCATCGTAGACATAGTTGCTAACAAGTTCCACGCCCCCTTCTCTCTCAACATGACAAAGACGAGATACGGAAGTTCCGCTGGTCGAAACTGGAACTTGGGCGTGATGCTCAACAGCGATAACCAAATCACAATCGGTCATTCCAAGAAAAAGGTTTTCAAGGCAATGCTGTTCTCGTTTATGAACGACGAGAAGAACGGCAATGTATGGAGCCTCGAAGATACACAGCACCTTCAAGGGCTTATCTCTTACTATAAGATGGTAGAAGGCGCGACAATTGAGACGATTATTAAGTCGTACAGTGCAAAATTTAATAAGGACGTTGAACAAACTATCAAAGATGTTCTCCGTGCCGGTTAACCTTAAAACCCAAAAAGCTTAAATAGATATGCCAATTTTATACATAACATTGGGCATCTGGTTATATCGGATGTAACGACCTAAATCGTAACAAAAATCATTTTATGATAATAACTTAAACCGATTCCTGCGAAATCGAGTTTAAGTTATGATAATAAATTGATTTTAACGGCGGCTCTCCTCTGGAGCTTGCCGCCGCCCCCTTTTCGTGTTTAAGCTTTTACTTACAATCGTTATGTCTACCTTCGTGTAGAGCTTTAGATTATATCTGAAGTACCAAAATGTCGGAAGGACGGAGGATGCAGCCAGAGGGAGAGTTTCATCTGAGCAAGCTTACTTCCGCCGTCAGCGCGCTACTCGGTCTGTCGGGAAACGAAGAAACCAAATCATTTTATTAGTTTGCCACATATTTATTTGAACTTTTACTTGACTTTTTTTCCCCAAGAACAATCCAAATAATGTCCAAAGACCCCTGTTGCAACAGGCATTCAATCCTTCTCACCCAGTATATTACATGGATTGTAAGAACACAAAACAAAATGGAGATTTGCAATGGCGAATATGTATGATGTAACAATTTATACGGACGGCGCCTGCTCTGGCAATCCCGGGGCTGGCGGTTGGGGTGCCATATTGATGTGTGGCGATCACTCCAAGAAACTCAGCGGCAGCGAAGCTGAAACCACTAACAATAGAATGGAATTAGCTGCGGTTATCAATGCCCTCCTCGCTCTCAAATCTCCAAGCCGCGTTACACTGTATAGCGACTCCGCTTATGTTGTAAATGCTTTCAACCAAAAATGGTTGGAAAACTGGCAAAACTCCGCTTGGCGAACGAGCGGAAGAAAGCCCGTACAAAACAAAGATTTATGGCTGAGACTTATTGAACTGACCAAAATTCATAAGGTTAAGTTCGTGAAAGTTAAAGGTCACTCCGATAACGCATTCAATAATGAATGTGATAGGCTCGCCACCGAGGCGATAAAAAATATTAAGAGGTAATACATATGGAAGCAAAATGCAGTTTCTGCGATTTGTTTGGCGAAAAGCCCCACTGCCACAATTGCAAAATATTCAAGAAAACGAAAACTCACGTGCCGCAAGAAATTGACTGCTCCCTCGAGGAACTCGTCGAGTATATCAATACTCACGAGGATGTTACTGAGCGCTTCGGAGTTGGTGACTACAAAACAATCGAATTGTATACCGGCGAGAAAGTCAAAATGATTTTGCTTGATACAGATAAAGACGACCTCGCCGAAGGCGAAGGAAACGCAAAGACTACATTCGGCATCTTAACTTATGACGGTCTGTTCCGTATGAACAGAGAAAACACTAATAGAACAAGCTGGAAAGATTGCGAGATGAGAACTCGTATGGAAAGGATATTCCGCCTTCTTCCCGAAATAATCCGTAATAACATCAAGCCAGTGGTTAAGCGAACTTCCGCTGGCGGTGGCAGCAGAGAGATTATAATGACTACGGATAAGTGCTTCCTCTTCAGCGAAGTGGAAATCCGAGGTGAAGTTCAATATTCTCGCCCCGGCGAAGGTGAACAGTATGAATACTTTGTATCGGACGAAGGAAGAAACTTTGACGATTATAAGTGGCTTCGCTCTCCGTTTTACTTTAGTAGCTACTTCTTCTGCTGTGTCAGCAACTCCGGTGGCAGCGGTAACTACTATGCCATCTACAGTAGCGGCGTCGCTTTCGGCTTTTGTCTCTAATCTAAAATCTAAAAATCAGCACCGAATGGTGCGTGAAGGAGCTAACAATGTACGATACTTATATGTCTGAAGAGGCATTTGATAATCTCACTGCTGGTGACGAAGTTACCGTTCGCAGCCTTGACGATTTAATTCACGATTTCGGGGCAGATATTAACGTCCCTTGTGGTTGGAGTTCAGATATGGATGAACTCTGCGGTCAAACGTTAATTGTAGACTACGTCGAGCGCGACCAAACCATAGATTTTGGTATCCTTCACACAAAAAATTGCGGGTGGTCATTCTCTCGTCAAATGCTTGAGCCAAAAGAATATCAAGGCGTATCACAAGAAGAAATATCTGAGCTTTGGGAAAGTATGATACTCGGAGGTAACGATGATAAAAAACAATAAATTTTGGGATGAATGCACCGATGGTTCTCTCAGACAAAAGATTGCGGAGTTCATAGATAAAAATCCCGCCGTATCTCACCTCAAAGATAAGGCATACTACGACTTTGAGGATGCTCTCGTTGCGCTCATTTACGACAACCGTGAAATGATATCAAAGGAAGTTGACTTAGAATATCAACGCGAAGACTTCTTGACACAAGCGAAAGAAGAATTCGGCGATGACGTTGAAGAAGCTGTAAAGGTTCTTCCCATCGATGTTATCGACAATATGATCAACCATTGGCAGGAAGCGCTTGACGATAACGACGAATATTGGGACATCACTTGGGGCGAATTGTCTAATGTCTTAACCGACAGCGGCATCTCTCCTCTCATCGGCATTGACGACTATCCCACCAAGGAAGTGCTCATTTATGTCGCATACTTGAAAGAATGGTATTCGGATATGCCTCCTGAAATGCAAGGGCAAGAACCTGTCTGTATCGACGAATTCTTCAACAACGAGATGGCTGACGACGAATTAAGCGAATATTACATCAAAGCCGCCAAGAAGCTCTTTGGCGATAAAATTAAGAGCTATTAAAACATATTTAGACACGGAGCGTGCTATGGAACTTAACATCAATTACAAAGTCGAACTCGACAATGAGTGTATAGACGATATAATGGCTACCGCCTTAGAAGGTGGCATTACATATTGGTGCGATGACGCCGAAGTTGTTGGCGATTATCTTGGCGAGTATGCCAGCGAACAAATATCTCGCGGCGGCACCCTTAAGCTGCACGACTCCGAGGAAGATGAAACATATGAACTGACACTGGACAAGTTCCTTGCTGGACTTGCAAAGGCTATCGGCGAAGGTGGTCTCGATGTCCTCCACGAAGGAAAGATTGATCCCTCATCCATTGATGCCGAAGACGCCGATGTAATCATTCAGTATGCAATTTTCGGTGAGGTGGTCTATGGTTAAGTTTTATATGCTCATAGGCTTGCCGGGGTCTGGCAAAAGTGAAGTTGCACGTCAGCTCGCCGATAGCAACACCACTATCTTATCATCCGATGCAATACGTAAAGAATTCTATGGCGACGAAACGATACAGGATGACCCCGCAAAAATATTTGAGGAAATGCAAAGACGCACCATCGCCGCATTGAAAGACGGAAAGAATATCATATATGACGCAACTAACATCAGCCGCAAAAAGCGTAAGCACCTCTTATCAAGCATCACAATCCCTTGCGAGAAGATTGCCTATGTAGTATGGGCAAGATACGAAACTTGCGTTGCAAGAGATACTGGTAGAAATCGTAATGTTGGTGAGAACGTAATTAAGCGTATGCTTCTCAACTTCCAGCCTCCCTATTACGACGAAGGCTGGGATAGTATTGAGTTCAAACTGAATGACGAGCCCTACAAGCGTAGTAATTATGAGGACTGGCTTAACTGCGAACACGATAATCCTCATCACAATAACACTGTTAAAGAACACACCTTAAACGTTATGACCGAGGCGGCAAAATTGCAGCAAGGTAGGCGTCAAGGTAAAGGTGTTGCAATCACATTACTTGTTGCCGCAAGTCTTCATGACATCGGTAAGAAGTTTGTAAAAGCCTTTAAGAATAGCCGTGGCGAGCCGTGTGATATTGCACACTTCTACAACCACCACAATGTGGGCAGTTACTTTGCTATCGGCTATGAAGAAACGCTTGGGTTACATACCAAACAAAGAGCTTTAATTTATTGGCTTATAAACGTACATATGGATCCATTTCTCAATACAAAATATAGCGCAGCGCTCCCCGATGAATTGTCACATTTATTAAATGCCTTTCATCAGTGCGACGTTGCTGGAGCATAACTATGGAAATTTTAACATCCACAAAAAATGTATCAAAAGTAATCTTCAAACTTACGTTAGACTGGGCGACGAATGATGAGCGCGATAACGAAACGTTGCTCTTTAACAATAAGGAAGACGCTGTTGAAGAGTTTGAGGCTCAGCTCAAAAAGATTAAAACAGATAAGTCTTCTTGGGAATACGAAGCCTTAAAAGAAGCTGCCGACGAACACAATTACGATGAGGAGTTAGAGCCGCAATATTTAACCGGTGAGTACGATTATATGTCTCGGTTCACAGTAGACTTCAATCATCTTCTAAATCACCCGAATACGGATATCCTCTTAAAATCTTTTGTTCTTTACCAAGAAGGCTATGAGGATACCGAACACACATACCTTACCCTTCGGGCAGTTTGCATTTTGGAGCATTAAAATGAACAAACAAGAACGCAATAGCCTTATCCGTACAAAAGTGCAGCAGCACTACAGAGAAGCTTGCCTTATGGGACACGAAGTTTTTGGTGTGTTCTTACAGGGCAGCCAGAACTATGACCTCGATGTGTACAGCGCGCAGTATCAAAGCGATGTTGATACAAAGGTTATCGTGCTGCCTTCGTTCGATGACTTCTGCCGCGGGAAAGCCCCTATCTCTACCACCTGTGAACGTGAAAATAAAGAACATATTGATCTGAAGGACATTCGCATTATGTTTGAGACGTTTAAGAAGCAGAACGTTAACTTCGTCGAAATTCTCTTCACTAAGTATTTTATCGTCGCAGACAAATATGCAAAGCATTGGAGAAAATTGCGTCGCCTTGCTGAGGAGCTTGTTCACTGTCACCCTTCTCAAACTCTTAAAACAATGGCTGGTATGAGCTATGAGAAATACAAAGCCCTATGCCACCCTTATCCTACCATCAAGCATAAAATCGACCAATACGGATACGACGGCAAACAACTCCATCATATCATCCGTGTTAACGAATTTATGAAAAACTATATTGCTGATATGCCATTTGAGCAGTGTTTGACTACTCACGACGAACAGACGCTTATCTTAATGACAGAGGCAAAACTTAACACCATTCCCCTCGCCGACGCATTGAAAATCGCCAAGGAATTGGACGATGAAAACGCGGCGATGAAAAATAAGTATATTGACGAACACGGAACCGACTGCAACGTATCTTCCTACGACAAGCTTGAGCAAATCAAGGTTGACGTTCTGCGGCAGTGGTTCAAAGAGCAGCTTGGTGCTTAATTGCACCGCTATGGAAGTGTGGCAGAGTCTGGTTTAATGCACCAGTCTTGAAAACTGGCAATCCGCAAGGGTTCGTGAGTTCAAATCTCACCGCTTCCGCCAACAATACATAAAGGAGTACACTTATGCACTTTGCTATTGCAGTAGTTACGCACAGTATGCCGTCAGAAGCTGACATTATGGATGCGCTTGCTCCATTCCAAGAAAACAATATGGGAGACGTACCACAAGAATATCTCGAATTTTGTCCTATCGATGACGAAGAAGTCAACGGATACAAGGAAGAATATGAAGAGAAAACTATCGAAAAAGATGGTCAAGAACGCCCCATAAAAGAGTTGATGTCGTTCCGTGAATATATGACCGAGCACGTACAGTACGAATACGACGAAGCAACGCAACAATACGGCTACTACTCAAATCCAAACTCACAATGGGATTGGTGGCAGATTGGCGGCAGATATTGCGCCGAGGTCAATGTCCCCGTTAACTGCGATTGTATCATTGGTTCAAAAAGCTGGGGTTACGGCGATACAGACCCTTATAAAAGCGACGATTTGCGCTATAAGAAATGCGACGGCGCCAGAATCAAGAGCATGGTATTTCCCGATCGTGAAGAACAAAAGGCTAAGGCGGCTCGCTTCTGGGAAATTTACATCGAGGGCGCGGAGCCGCAGACCGATGAAGAAAAGAAAATCCTCACGGATCCGTTCCGCTATAAGAAAGAATACTACACATCCCACTATAAAACAAAAGAAAACTATGTCCGTTGTATGGGTGCCTTCCTGCTCTACGGATATCTTAAGGACGGTGAGTGGGTTTCAAAGGATTGGGACTATGATAACGAGCTTGATTGGCTCGAAAAGTTCCAAAAAGAAGTCTTTGAAGACGCTGGCGACGATGATTGGATTACGGTTGTCGATTGTCACGTGTAAATCATAATCAAAGTAGGCATTGATGAACACTTTAGAGATTGAAAAACAACTTGCGTGGTCTTACGATTATAAGCCTCTCCCGCCCGCTTTATCTAAAAAATATCGAGAGCTCTTCTCGTCTAATATTCCAGCGGAGCTTTCTATCACTGGCGCTAATCAGCCGCTTTTTACATCTAAAGGTACTAAAATATGCTCCGGTTACGACAGGATTGTTGTTGGAGATTATGGGGCGTTTATCGAGTTTTCAGAAGAGCAAATTGCAAGTGACTTCATATGCAAACGAGGCGAGGAATTTCGCCTTACAGACAAGCGTTATAACTGCAAATATATTTGGCTCACGTTAGATGATGGCAGTGATATTAAAATCTATCATCAACTTAAAACGGTCAAATATGCGGACTATAAGGTAGGAAAATATTATATCAGCCCGCACGAAGTCTCAATTATCGGGGCGTAGCACAGTTTGGTAGTGCGTATGATTTGGGATCATAAGGTCGCAGGTTCAAATCCTGTCGCTCCGACCACAACAAAAGACGGCGAACGAGATTCGTTCGTCGCGAAAGTTTTCCGCGCGCGAGGACACCTATATGAATGACACATACATCATCAAATTTTACGAACTTGACAAAAACGACTTTACAACAGAAACGGTTGAGGCAAAGTCGTTCGAGGATGCGCTTGAATATGCTCGGCGCATACAGACAAAAGAACAAATACTCACAGAAATAAAAATTCAGGAGGAACAATGAAAGTATTAGTTGTTGTCGATATGCAAAACGACTTCATAGACGGTTCGTTAGCCAATCCGTTGGCTCAGACAATCGTTAAAAAAGTCGCGAAGTATGTCTCAAAGTTTGAAGGGTTAATCGTCTTTACGAGAGATACCCACAACCAAGATTATCTCAACACCAGAGAAGGCAAGCACCTTCCCGTCCCACACTGCATCGCACAGACAGAAGGCTGGCGCGTTAACAGTGAAATCCTTAAAGCGGCGGATGAAAATAAAAAGGCACGAGTTGCTTTTGTAAACAAATCAACGTTTTCCGGTGGAACGAGTTTGTATGTTGGCGTTCAAACAATTTGCGAGAAGCCCGAGGCGATAGAGTTCTGCGGAACCTGCACCGACATCTGCGTTGTATCGAACGTACTTGCGATGATTGGCGCGTTCAAAGAGGCGCAAATAATCGTACACAAGGATTTGTGCGCAGGGCTTACCGAAGAGAAACACAATGCCGCGCTGGAAGTAATGCGTAGTTGCCAAGTTGAGGTAGTGAAATGATTAAAATCGATAACACAATCGTTACACAAGAGGTGTTCGGCGATGGCACGCTTAAGTGTCCTATCCCGCCGATTGAGACCGCGAGAGGATTTATCTACATAACGTGGTGCTACGATAATGATGCAGAGCTGTTCTGCTTGTGGAGCCTTGTAAGGCACATTCAAGAACATCACCACGGCTTACTCATCAATCTTTGTATGCCATACATTCCTCACGCAAGACAAGACAGGAACGTCAGTAACAGGCTGTTCACGCTGAAGTATTTTGCAGAAGCAATCAACGCAATGAACTTCAACAAGGTGTTCGTTCTTGACCCCCACTCCGACGTGGCAATGGCACTCATCAATCGTGTTGAAGAAACCGACTTACCTTTCAGCGTTGCACCGAAAGATAAAGTCGCAACCATAATGTTCCCAGATAACGGCGCGGCAAAGAAATATGCGCCACGCTATCAACTCGATCCAACAGACAATCCTTTCATCGTTGGCAGTAAACATCGCAACAGCGAAGGGCGCATCGACGGCTACGAGCTTATGAACTTCACCGAGGGAACAAAGAGCGTCATCATTCGCGATGACATATGCAGCTACGGCGGCACCTTTGTGTCGGCTGCAAAAGAATTAAGAAAACGTGGCGTTGAGCACATCACGCTTGTTGTTTCCCATTGCGAGAACAACATTCTCAAAGGCGAAGTGTTCGACTATATCGACGAGGTGTTCACAACTGACAGTATTTGTACGGTATCACACCCGAAGCTTATCGTCACAAAAAAATACAGGGCAGGTATCTTAAATGTACAGAATTAACCCACTTTTAGAGAGTGACTTCTATAAGCAAGTTCACTGGAACCAATACCCCAAAGGCATAACGAAAGTCGTAAGCTACTTTGTGCCGAGAATGAGCAGGCTGAAAAATGATAAGCACCTTATTATGTTTGGTTTGCAGTCATTCATCAAAGAATATCTCATCGAAGACTTCAACGAGTTCTTCTTCTCCCGTCCTAAGGAAGACGTTGTACGCGAATATAAACATCTTCTCGACAACACCCTCGGCGAGGGGTTGTACGGCATCGAGCGCGTTGCAGAGTTGCACGACTTGGGCTATCTTCCTATCGAGATTAAAGCTCTTGCAGAGGGAACGCTCGTTCCTATCGGCGTTCCGATGTTCGAGATAAGTAACACCCACCCCGACTTTGCTTGGCTCACAAATGCCTTGGAATCTGTGATAAGCTGCGAAATGTGGCACGCTATGATTTCCGCAAACGTCGGCTACAAGTACAGAAAAATCGTAGACCACTTCTACGATATGAGTTGCGATGACAATATCCCTCGTAGAAAAGCTCTTGGTGACTTCTCTATGAGAGGTCAAGAGTCGAAGCGCAGCGCATACAAATCTTCCGCAGGCTGGCTGTTATCCTTCGTGAACACAGCAACGGTTCCGGCGGTAGATTATATGGAAAAATATTACAACTGCGACTGCGAAAAAGAGGAAGTCGGCTTTGGCTCGGTGTCAACCGAACACTCCGTAATGTGCAGTAACTTTGCAGTTGACAGCGACGAAATCACAATGATTAAGCGTTTGCTCACAGAAACGTATCCCAACACGTCTTTTAGTATGGTAAGCGACAGCTACGATTACTGGAACTTGGTGGACAACATCTTACCAATGTGCAAGAAGGAAATCCTCGAACACAACGGATGCCTCTTGGTGCGCGGCGACTCTGGCGACCCCGTAGAAGTCGTCACAAAGACTGTATTCCATCTTTGGGAGCAGTTCGGTGGAACAGTCAACTCAAAGGGTTACAAGGTTCTGAACCCCCATATTAAGGCTATATACGGCGATAGCATCACACCTCAAAGAGCGGAATCGATTTACACCATTTTGGTTAACAACGGTTTTGCAGCAAGCAACGTTGCACTTGGTGTTGGTAGCTTCTCTATGCAGTGCCTTGAGTCCTATGAGGAACACGCGGCTATTCCGAGATTCAATCCATACACCAGAGATACGTTCGGCATCGCTATTAAGGCGACCTACGCTGAAGACAAAGACGGCAAGCCCATTATGATTTTCAAAAATCCCAAAGAGGCTTCCTTCAAAAAGTCCCACAAGGGCTGTGTGCTTGTTTTAACGGGGGCTGACGGCGCGTTAACGAGTGAAGACGAACACGACTTCAAAGCAACCTATCGTGCCGACAATACCTTAAAGGCGGTCTTTATCGATGGCAAGATGGTACTCGAGTACAGCCTTGCCGACATCAGAAAAAGACTTTACGGAGATAACTTTTAATGGTTACTTATAAAAATGGCGACTTACTGAAAAGCAATTGCAATATTATCTGTCACCAAGTGAACTGCCAAGGCGTTATGGGTTCGGGTATAGCGAAGCAAATACGCTCTACCTACCCTCAAGTCTTTGAAAAATATAAGCAAGTATGCAATCAGTATAAGCTGGAATATTTAATGGGCGTTGCTCAAATATGTGCAGTTTCCGAGGACAATACTCGTTACATTGCCAATATGTTCGCACAATTCCATTACTTGCCCCGTGGCATCAATCACACAAACTATGAGATGTTTAGGTTGAGTTGCCAACAGCTTAAAATGCTCATACCAACAGAGCTTGTTAATAAAGACTTTACGATTGGCTTCCCTGACCACATCGGTTGCGGTCTTGGTGGCGGCGATTGGAATATAGTTAAGAAAATCATCGAGGAAGAATTTGCCGGTGATGAATGGAAGGTTGAAATATGGAAACTAAATTAAAGGAAATTTTGAACTGGCTTGAACAATACAAAGAAGCCACACGCTGCCGCGGCATTGTACTCGGAATAAGCGGCGGTAAAGATAGCACGGTCGTTGCGATGCTTGCAAAGAAAGTTTGGGGCAACAACGTGTTCGGTGTCTTAATGCCGAACGGCACACAAAAGGATATTGACGATGCTCTTGACATTGTTAAGACGCTCGGTATTGAGCACCGCATTGTCAACATTGAAACCGTCTACAACTCTCTTCTGCACGTTATAGAGAACCGCATCGAAGAAACACCTATCGGAAGAGACTTCGTTGCGAACTGCCCCAAAGTTACCGACAAAGCAAAGACAAATATCCCTCCCCGTATTCGCATGACGGTTTTGTATGCGGTTGCACAAACGCTCGGATACAGGGTTATCGGAACGGGTAATGCAAGTGAAGCTTATATAGGTTGGACAACCAAGTGGGGCGACAGCGCCTACGACTTCAACCCTATCGCTCACTTAACCTGCACAGAGGTTATGGCTCTCGGCGACCTGCTTGCCGATGAGTTCGGATTAAATAAAAAGTACGTTACCAAAACACCATCCGACGGGCTGTGCGGTAAGACCGATGAAGACAGTTTCGGGTTTACATACGCTACGCTCGACGGATATATAAGCGGTGGTATGTCAAACACCGATTATGAAACTGCTCTTAAGATAGAGCAAATGCACCAAGCATCGGAGCATAAGAGAAATATGCCCGCAACATTGGAGTAATCCAATCAGTCCAAAGAGACTGACTTAACTTAATATAAATCTTCTCTTTGGACAATGAGCCAATAAAGGAGATTTATATGCCGGTTAAGATATCTACAACAAACAGTAAGCTTGGGTTGATACCGTCGGTTAACTTACCGCCGATAACAACCTGCCGACCAAATTGCCCTTGCGCGAAAGACTGCTACGCAACCAAAGGACGTTTCCGTTTTCAGAATGTCAAGGACAATCTCGCGAACAACTACAAGATATACTTCCACGATCCAGAGACCTACTTTGCGGAAATCAAGCACGCAATTAACAACGGAATGGTTTCATACTCATACTTCCGTTGGCACGCTGCTGGCGACTTCGTGGATAGAGCGTATTTTGAGGGCGTGGTTAAAGTCGCCGAAGAACTTCCCCTCACTTCCTTCCTTGCCTTTACGAAGAAATTTGAAATCGTAAACGAGTTTATACATAACGGCGGCACTATTCCGAAGAACCTTCACATCGTGTTCAGCGCTTGGGGCGACGACTTCAAAATTGACAACCCCTACTCATTCCCTGTGGCATATGTTCGGTTTAAGGATAGTGAGAACAACTCAATACCAGAAACGGCGGCTGAGTGTTCTGGTGACTGCACAAATTGCTTGCAGTGCTGGAACATTAAAGCGGGCGAATCTGTTGTATTCAATAAGCATTAAAAAGGAAAGCATTTATGGACAAGGTTAATTTAACCGTATCTAAAGAGTACAGCGCTGCCGATATGGACAGAGGAACACGAAAGTATCATATTTTTGCTGGCACATTGCGCGCTAAAAGCTTTAAGAAGCCAATGCGTAAGTTGGCACGCAGAAGGATACAACGACAAACAGATAAAGAAATTTGGGACTAAAAGAGGTAAAAAATGAGAAAGCTTGCTCACATTGAACAAATTGCGTGGCTCCGTCCTATTGAGGGAGCCGACAAAATTGAACTCGCTGGCATACTTGGCTGGCAATGTATTGTGAAGAAAAACGAATTTAAGGTTGGCGATCTTGCAATCTACGTTGAGATTGACAGCATTATGCCTGCCGACAACCCTGACTTCGCATTCCTTGAATCGAAGCACTATAAGATTAAGACAATGAAGATGCGCGGTGTAATTTCGCAAGGCATCATCTTCCCTCTCTCAATCTTGCACGACGGGAAAGCTTATGTGCTCGGCGATGACGTAACCGATGTACTTAAGATTAAGCAGATTGAGGACGAAGTTCCGAAGCAACAGGTTAAAGACCCCGCGGCGGCAATTAAGCAGCGCCATAAGAAACTGTTCAAGAACAAAGTCTTCTTGTGGTTTATGAAGTTCAAATGGTTCAGAAAGACCGTTTACAAACTTCTTGCACCCAAAAAGAAACCCAAGAACTTCCCTGACTGGATAGTCAAAACGGACGAAACGAGATTGCAAAATATGCCTTTCGTCCTCGATACATACAAGGACAAGTCAATGGTCGTCACTGAAAAAATTGACGGCACCTCTACGAGCTTCGGGTTGAGAAAAGAAAAGAAAAGAAAATATGACTTCGCGGTGTGTTCAAGGAACGTCCGCCAAGCCGACATCACCCAGAAGTGTTTCTACGACGAGAACGTTTATCATCAAATCGCTCAAAAGTACGACATTCGCAATGTTCTCTTGAAAATTATGGAGAAGTACGGCGCAACGACTGTTGTATTACAGGGCGAAACCATTGGCGAGGGCATCCAGAAGAACAAATATGGTCTTAAGGGAATTGACTTCTATTCCTTCAACCTTGTAATCGACGGCGTCAAAATGGACAGCTCAATTGCCACAGATGTGATGCACGACTTCGGAATTAAATGGGTTCCGATACTCAACGCGGACTTTAAGCTGCTTCCTACCGTCGATGAAATGATTGCCTACGCAGACGGCAAATCTACTTTGTGCGATACACTTAGGGAAGGTGTTGTAATAAGAGACCACGACAACACCATCAGCTTTAAGTGTATCAGCAATCAATTCCTACTGAAACACAATTTATAAAGGAGTAGCGCGATGTGAACAAAGAAAGAAAGGCACGTATACAAGAAGTCATCACAAAAATCAACGGGTGTGCCGATGACCTCAGCGATATAAAGTTCGACGAGGACTATGCGAGAGATAACATACCCGAAAATCTACAAGGAGGCGACGCCTATTGTACATCAGAAGATTGTAGTGATAAAATAGAAGATGCAATCTCTGACCTCAGACAAGTGGCAAGCGACTTAGGAGAAATCACTTAGAGGCGGTATCAAGTATGCACCGAGGCGAAATATATTTAGTCGATTTAAGCAATCAAGTTGGCTCGGAACAAACCGGTATTCGCCCCGCTTTGATAGTACAGAATGAGCAAGGGAACCAGCATTCCCCTACCACTATCATCTGCCCTCTAACTTCGCAAGACAAGACACCGATAGAAACCCACGTTACGCTGACGCCGAAAGATGCTGGTATACTAAAGGTTTCTACGGTGTTATGTGAGCAGGTTAGAGTCGTGGACAAAACGAGACTTAAGAAGAAGTTGGGCGAAGTTGTTAATCGAAGCAAAATTGAAGACATTAACAGAAAACTTATGATTTCTATCGGTATAGGAGTTTAACATGAGCTACGAACCATTAACTAAAAAAATAGCCGACGGTAAGGGCAACCAGATGGTTGTCTGTCGGTTACACGGCACCGATGAGTGCCACATACATAAGCCTAACGGTTGCAATAATTGCCCGATGCTTCAGGCAATTCTAACCCAATTGAACACATTTGAAGAAATATATATGGAGGGCGACAAAGATGCGAAATGAATATAATAGCGGCGCTGTTGTTTTAGAGTTCCCCATCCCAAGGGCGTTTGAAACCGATGCAGAAAAATTAAGTCGCCTTGAGCTTGAGAATAAGCAGCTCGTTGAAGAGCTCGCAGTTGAGCGCGTTATGCGTCGAGATGCTGAGGAACGAGCAGACCGCTTGCAGCGCCAAGTCAACGAACTTGAGAACGCGCCGCGCCGCAAGCGCAGAACAAAAACCGAGATGGAAGCTGCGGCACCAAAAGTGTTTTCCGAATTTAAGTCAGATGGTAAACGAAAGCCACGTCCAGCAGACCCCATCCGCTCGTATGAAGATTTTGCCGCGGTACAGAATTACTTCTTAGAGAACGGCAAAATAAGAGACTGGGCTATGTGGACAATCGGAGTAAGCCTTGGGTTACGCATCTCTGACTTACTGTCACTAAAGATATGTTATTTGCTCAACGACGACAAGACATTCAGGCAACGAATGCACATCGTCGAACAAAAGACTTTGAAGATAAATAATTGCCTTATAACTCAATCCGTTATAGACGCGGCGACGAAGTTATTTGACTCGATGAATTGGGATTTTGAGTTGGACGACTACCTCTTCAAAAGCAACAAGACAAAGGGCAAAATGTTCGAGGAATATGGGTGGAAGATTTTGTCCGATGCCGGCAAAGCTTTGAGCCTACCAATAATAATAGGGTCTCATACAATGCGTAAAAGCTTCGCCAACATTGCTGCTTGTGTAGATAAGTCAAGTATCGACATGAACGCAATCACAAAGATTCAAGGGCTGCTGAACCACAGCGATCAGCGTGTTACAATGAGATATTTGGGCACCTATCAGCAAATGTTCGACAGAGCCAGAGAGTCTGTGAGCGACTTCGTTTTGGGAAAGACGGACATACACGAAATTGTAGCGGGCAACAACTACACAATCGATGATATAGTTTCAAAGATTGACCAACTCGAAAAAAAATTATCAAATTAGGAGAACATCAGAGATGAAACTTTTTAGCACTAACAGAAACGCAAGGGGCAGACAGCTTGTTTGCGAAGATGCTGTCTTCGACCCCAACCTTATTATGGCGCTTCACGTCGATATAGAAGAAAAGGTCGTGAGTTTTAGCTACGACTTCACGGAATGCGGGCATCCGCTAAACCTTCCATTCGATGTGCAGTCGGTTGACTTCCTCGTGAAGTTTACCAAGCACGACATACATATTTGCGCAATCGCTGAGGTCGGTGACGATATTGGCGAACAATACGAAGATTATATTGACGATATGCAAGACGTTTGTTTTGACGTCAGGATGAGCGTCGAAGAAAAATACGCACTCCTTCTTGCATTCTTCAATGCGCTCTTCGGCAAGACAAACAAAAAAGAAAAGACGCCGGATAAAACGAAAGGCGCCGCCGCCTCTAACGCTCAAAACAAAGAGAACATCTCAGAGAAGCAGGCGTTTGTGGACGCAATGGCAGTATTGTTTCCTAACTTATACGGGAACAATATGAAGGGAAAACAATAAGTCGATAAACCTCCACCCATTTTCCTATCTTATACATAAAATTTAACTTATACGGCATTGACTTATGTCTAATAATGTTGTATAATAGAATGGAGGTATAAGACAATGATAGACTACCAAGACTTTGCGGCGAGGTACTACCCTTCCGCGGATACTGCGCGACAAAACGACATCACGAGGTTCCTTGACAACCTTGCTGAGATTATTGGCGAAACACCATTAGCGGATGCACTTAAGAATACGCAAGTACTGTGTGCGGCTTTCTACTTACAGAAAGCAGGCAACAACATCTCTCGCCCCCACTATCAAAAGATTAAGGAATATCTTATCAACCTTTTAGATTTTGTGGGCGTAGATGCCACGGTACCAACGCGAGAAGAAGTGCTTGCATCACAAGACACGATATGCTACTTCCGCGGCATTAACGAGCTGCTTGAGTTCGTCGATAAAGTTGGAAACTCAGCGCTTGCTAATTACAATCCAACCACCGACCTTGTACGAGTTAAGTCCGTCTGTGTCCTTGGTTGGCTTGGGTTTACGCCAGACGAAATCGCTGACATCAAAGTACGCGACTTAACGCCAATTGATTTAAGCGGCTATAAAGTTACCAACAAAAGCGGCACCTACGAAGTGTACGGGCAACCTTTTACTGCTCTCTACTACCTTTCAGGGTTGGAAGAATACAATGGTCTTCCTTCCGGAAGAAGAATTATCCTCAAGGGTAGCGACGAGTACCTGTTCAGACCGACGGATGCGAATTGCGAAAAGCTCGACGGCGGTCAGATCATCCAAATCATTAAGCGGTTTAATAACTGCATCCCTCGCTCGATGAAAACTTCGATAGTGTTCCGTAACTTACACAAGAATGCACTATTCATTGAAGTGTACAACGACACAACCGACAAGAGTCTTATCAACAAAATTACTTCTATTATGGGATGTACGCTCAACTATGCGTTCAGCTATAGAGACCAGTATATGAAGTTTGTTGAGGCTTTGGAGAACAACAAAATATAGGACTAACGTCTTATATTTTTGGGAATTATAAAACATATTTAGACATAAACAAGGAGATTATATGCCAGCACTTGAAGAAATAGTTGATTTAGAGGACATTTCCTTTAAGCCGGTTACAGAGATTGCCTTCATTATGAAGGGCGCACAAGCTGTTATCGGTACTCCCCTGTCCATCGCGGACTTCACTGAGTTATGGAACTCAAAGAAAAGAAAATTGAAAATTCCGACGGGTAAAGATAGCTACGCCTACATCGTCAAAAAGCGCGTAGACTTCTACCATATCAGCCCCATCAAAAAATAAATAACACAAAGCAAAAATATATTTCGAGAGGTATGAACAAGATGAAATATTATTTTTTAGCTGCTGCTTGCCACCATTGTGGAGGATACATAAAACTATGAAAGGTGTTAGCTTAAATGACAACATCCTTTATACGGTCAAAGAAGTAGCAGCACTCCTAAAAACAAACGTAGATTACGTTCACAAACTGAGAAAAGCTGGCTTGCTCCCATTCTTAAAACTTGGGCAGTACAAAGTCAGGAAAGAAGCTCTCGCAGATTTTTTAAGCCGTTATGAAGGAAAAGATTTAACTAACCCCTTTCAAATAAAGGAGTTAGATTACAATGGCGAAAATTAACGTAAGAGACAGAAACAAGAACACTGGACGACGACCCAATTGGGAGTACCGTTTTGAAATTGCAAGTGTTGCTGGCAAGCGGCAAAGCGCCACCAAGTCTGGCTTCCGAACTAAGAAGGAAGCACTTGAGGCGGGCACAAAAGCTCTTGCTGAATACTATGCAAGCGGCGAGCACTTCACTCCCTCTACCGTCAGTTTAAGCGATTATCTTGACTTCTGGCTTGAAAACTATGGCAGGAACCACTGGAAGGATACAACCTTACAAGGGCGCACATATATCGTTGAACGAAATATTAAGCCTGCGCTTGGCAAGTATCGCCTGTCTTCTATAACACCGTCTGTTTTGCAGACGTTCATCAACGGATTTAGAGATAAGTCAAAGTCGTACATCACCGGTGTTCTTGCGACAATCCACGTTGCATTTCAATGCGCGGTGTTCCCCTTTGGGTTTATTAAGGTTGATCCAGCCGTACACGTTACGCCACCATTATCTTCAACAATACCTATGACAAAAGAAAGAACAACTATTACACAAGAAGACTTCAAAAAAATCGTTGAAAAGTATCCATTTGGCACCACATACTATATTCCGCTTATGTTGGGTTGGCACTGCGGTCTGCGTATCTCTGAAACTATGGGACTGACATGGGATTCGGTTGACTTTTTACAAAAAAATGTTACAATAAATATACAGGTCAATCAGCTCGCTAACAAAGGTACTCCAAAAAGAAAGATGAGCGCGCCGAAGTTTGGCTCCGTGAGAACTATCCCGCTCGATGATGAGATGTTGGAAGCTCTTAAAAAAGAGTATGACAGACAGACATTCTTACGTAATAATATGGGCGACTATTACCCAACATACTCTTACGACAGCAACTCTTACATTGTAGATGGCGGCGACACAATGAACTTCGTCTGTAGAAACAAGTACGGCGAATGGATGAGTATGAGAAGTTTGAACCACGCTTTGGAAAAGATACGTTCAATCCTTGGTAAAAGCGTTTCATATCACACATTCAGACATACTCACGCAACAATACTGTTGGCGTGTGGTGTTAACCCGAAAGTCATTCAGCAAAGGCTTGGGCACCGCAAAATGTCCACCACTTTGGACGTCTACACTCACGCAACTTTGGAAGCACAGGCAGACGCAATCAACAAAATCCAAAAATTCTTTCAAAGCGACGGTAATTAGCGTGGACAAATTGTGGACAACGAAAAGCAAACAATCAATATGTAGTACAAAGTTAGTGTTCAAAACACAATATATTGTATTAAAGAGGCAAAAATGAAGATATGTGCTATAATTTGCGAATATAATCCTCTCCAAAGAGGACACGTATATCATATTTCGCGCGCCGTAAAAGACGTCGGCGCGGAGAAAGTAATTTGCATTATGAGCGGCAATTTTACTCAACGCGGAGAACTCGCTGTCGCAGACAAATACACACGCGCGACTTGGGCAATAAAGAGCGGCGCCGATATGGTGATTGAACTTCCGCCGCAGTATGTATTGACGGCGGCAAAATACTTTGCTCTCGGCGGAGTAAAGATTGCAAACACTATCAGCGGCAACGTTACGCTCTCTTTCGGCAGCGAAATAGGCGATTTAGCAACTTTAAAAAATATTGCCGATTTACAGGAAAATGACGACTTCAAATCGGCGTTAAACTCAATGCTTGAACAAGGCAACGGATATGCAAAAAGTTATGCTTATGCCATTGCAAAAATCTCTCCCAAGTATAGTGACGTACTTTTATCTCCCAACAATATTTTGGCGGTGGAATATATCAAAGCATTGGGCGAAACAAATTCATCTGTTACGCCATACACTCTCCACAGAGTAGGAAGCGGTTATCACAAAACCTGTACAAACGAATATCCTTCTGCAAGCGGAATACGCAGTATGTGGCAAAACAACGATTTAAGCGGCATAGCACAAGGTACTCCGCAATGCGTATACGATTATCTAAAAAGGACTTCCCCTAATGATTGGCAATATGCTAACGACAAAATGTTTGCTCTCTTGAAATTCAACGTCAACAATATCGACTTAAAAAATATCCACGGCGTAAAAGAAGGCGTGGAAAACAGAATTATCGCCGCGCTCAAAAAGAGCGATTGCTGGCAGGAACTTGTCGACAAATTGGCGACGAAAAGATATACCAACGCTTATCTATTGCGTACGTTAATTAATACTCTCATATCAAATACTTTTCAAGCGCAAGACTTGCAAGACCAAAACATTGATTTTGTCAACGTACTTGCCGTAGAAAAGAATAGCAAAGATTTTCTGTCGGCTTTTGACTGCCGTATGATAACCAAATCGTCGGATCTGCCCGACGGCTGTCTTATATTGCGAGCGGATAATCTCTACTCCAGCGTAAGAAATAATATACCGCAATATATGCAAATCGTCGAAAGATAAACTATTAAACAAAAACTGTCGCAAATCGCTTGCGACAGCCTTTATTTGGAATACCTATTAAAATCTATTATTTTCTTATCTCTACGCCGTAAGTCTTGATATACTTCACGTCATTCATAAGTTGTTCGCTTGTGACGTTGGACTTGGCAATCAATGCGTTTTGCATTTGTGCTTGCGAAATTATCTCGGCATTTTGCGCTATCTGTTTTTGTTGAAGACTGACGACTTGAGAAAGTTGATTGGATATTACGCCAAGTTGAGCAAATATTCTTGCCGCCGCGCTTTCTATGGTCGAACAAATACATTCAGTAGCCTCGTGTATAGCCCCGATAATACGCTTGGTCTGTATCTCTCGCTCAAGTAGTTGCAACGCCTCTTTTATACTTTCCGCTCTACCCGTCTCTATGTAATAGATTATCAAATCAAGATATTGCCAATCTCTTTCGTCCAGCATCTTGTTGAACGTATTCTGCAAGGACTTGTAAATAGCATTGAAATTTTGTTTTAAACAACTTATAGCAGGTTGATTTTCTTCATCGCATTGAGCGAATATCTCTCTGCATTCAATTACATTGTTAAGACTTTCCTCATATTCTTTCAATTCTCTATTATTTGATCCGCGGCAATACCTTCTTGCGCTAAGTATTCTTAATGGCTTATACAAGATTACCAAACATATTATTGCTAATACAATTCCTACAATAGCAAGCGGTATTATTGATTTTAATATTCCGACTACAGCTAAAATTATCGCCAAACACAAAATTATCAAAGTTACCGCAACTACAATTTTAAGCCTCTTTGACGAGTTTGTTATCTTTTCGCAAGATCCCAACTGTTCTTTCTTTTTATTATTTAAATATTCTTCCGGTTCGGATGTTTTCAGCCACTCAAAAAACACTTCTTCGCCTTTCTTGTACTGAATATCTTTTTTCTCCTGCAATTTACTGACTTTTGCTAAATATTCAGGATCGTCATAGTCTTCATACTCATCATCTAAATCGGATATTTCACAATCGTAATCCACGTCGAATTTGCATGGCTCCCATTTGGTTTGTTTCTGCAATTCTTTAAGCGTTTTAAATTTCTCGCGATCGAAACTTGCCCATCTGCCTATTTCCTCCCCATCGATTGCGCTATAATTATATTCCCCCAGACCGAACTTCCATCGTCTTTTTCTTATTGCGTCGTTTTTAATTTTATTCACTTTCTCTTCAGTTTGCGCTAGTTCGTCGGCGCTTTGCGATATTACCGACAGACCCGCTCTCAAAGCGTATAAATCGCCGAGCGTGTCATTGTTTTTTGCTTCATTTTCCATACTCTTTTCTCTCCTTTTTGATTAAAATAAAAAATAGGCATCCCAAAAGAGATGCCCACACAAGGTATCCCTTTCGATTGTTTTGCACCACAACTCCTCATAAAATCAGGATGAAAGAGAATACACTTATGCCTAATGTATTTTCCTGATTAAATGATATTAAGTTGTGGTGCAAGTTTAGTGTAACATAGAAAATTCAATTATTCAAGCGTTTTAAATTTTATAACGATTAAAATTTATGCAGTTAGACTCTTTGACTTCGTTTCACTCCGCTCAGAGTGACATAAATAAGTTGAGATTTCTCCACTCCGCTTCGCTTCAGTCGAAATGACATAATAATTAATGTCACCTCGAGCGCAGTCTAAATGACGGATACTTTTGTCATATATGCAAATCTGCTCGGGTATAATCACGCTCTTTTTGACATATATTTTGATATGTTTACTCTCTCTAGAAAAGCAAAAAAGGCGTTGCCGTTTTCTCTAATAATATGCTTTTTTATATGCTGTCTTGTGATAAATCCGCAAAGATACATACAAAGTATTTTCAGCGGAATGTTGCTTTTTGCAAAAAATGTTGCGCCCGCGCTATTCCCATTTTTCTTTTTTACAAAACTTCTCACCGGTCTAGGCGGCGCAAATGCTCTGGGAAAAGCCCTTAAAAAACCTGTGGCAAGACTCTATAACGCTCCTCAAGAGAGCGGATATATATTGGTAATGAGTTTAATATCCGGCTACCCTATCGGAGCAAAACTCATAAGCGATTTTTACGAAAACGGCAACTTTACGATAGAAAATTGTAAGAAAGTCTCTACGTTTACGTCCACTTCGGGTCCGCTCTTCGTAGTGGGCACGGTAGGCACGCTTATGCTGTCGTCTCCCAAAGCGGGCTACGTGCTTTTCCTATGTCACGCTCTCGGCGCGCTCGTCAATGGGCTTATATATAGAGGCAGAAAAAGCGAAGAAAAGGCGCTGTCTATGCCGCCTGCTCAAGAGGACGACGAACTGCTCAACAAATCAATCACGTCGTCTATCTTATCCGTGCTTGTCGTGGGCGGATACATCGCAATATTCAGTATGATAATAGACATTGCAATCGACCTGAAAATCGTCGACGCCCTGTCATTCTTGCTAGAAAAGCCGCTTTCGCTCTTTGGCATATCCGAACAAGTAGCGGAAGCCACCGTTATATCTTTGATAGAAATCACGAGAGGATGTCAAGCGTTTGCGCAAAGCGGAGTAAGCATAAAAATAATCCTGCCTTTTATCGCAGGACTACTCTCTTTTGGCGGTCTTTCCATTACTTTTCAATCTTTGACTTTTCTCAAAGGCTGCAAGGTCAAGACTTCATATTATTTGCTGACAAAACTCACTCAAGCCATATTGACATTCTTGATATCATTGGCTATAGTGAATATATTTTATTGATTTCCGCCGTCACCGTCTCCCTCTCCGCTGTCACTCACATAAAGACTGTTGCGCTTTGCGTATACTTTGTTGAGCATATCTCTCATAGAATTCTCCACGTCTAGATAAAGCGCATTAACCTGCTCGTAACTCTGCTCTACAAGATTGTCGGCATATACGCCGGCGTTGTTGACGAGTTCGCTCGCCTGCATCTGAGCGTCTTTCATTATTTCGCTTTCTGCAACAAGTCTCATTGCTTCCTGCTTGGCTTCTTCCACTATGTTCTGCGCTTCTTTGGTAGCGTCAGCCTTGATATTGTCGCAATCGCGCAAAATCAAAGTTGCTTCTGCAAGTTCGGTAGGAAGTTGGTTTCTTATCTGTTGCAACATTATAAGACAGGCGTTGGCGTCGACAAGACGCATATTGGAAAACATCTGTTTTTTGCCGTTGTTGATGGTTTCTTCAAGCCTATCCAAAAGTCTGCTTATCGTCATCGTATTCATAGTTTCTCCTTATAAGCCTTGACGACTTCTTTTGCTACGCCGTCAGGCAAATATTTTTTTATATCCTCGCCGTTTTTGAGTTTTTCTCTTATCAGCGAGGAAGAGATTTCTCTTATACCCTCTACAAGTTGAGTGCGCAATCCGTGTTCTGCATTGAACTTTGCCATATCTTCTTCGTACTTGAGGTCTTCTTTATTACGGTATCCCCTGTACACTTTTTCTATACCTTTGCTCTTGCAATACTCGTATACGAATCCGTCGCACACGTCGACGGTGACATTGAGATAATCTTTTACTGCAACTCTTGCAAACTCAAGTCTTTGCTCAAGAGAAAACAAGTACTGCTTATCGGGATTGCACGCAAGCAGAATAACTGCCTCATCGTACTCTTCAAGCGCCTTGTCAAGCACGTCCAAATGTCCCTTTGTAATTGGATCGTAACTACCTGCAAGCGCAGTCTTTCCTCGCGATATTGCGATATAGTCGACGGTGACTATTCCAAAACTCTTACGCTTGGCAATATACATACCGTCGGGCAACTTATATTGCTTGTCGGAGTGTTCATAGATAATATATCCATTCTCTGCAAGCATTGCCCTGTCCTTGACTATTTGGCAAATACTCTCGATATAATCGGTCTTATACGGCGGGTCCACAAAGATAAAATCCCATTTGCCTTCCGCGCTATAAAGCGCATCTCTAAAATCCCTGTTGACTAATTTATACGCTTCGCTTATGCCTTTGAGATTACCTTGCGTGAGAGCCAAAGAGGATTTGCTGACATCTGCAAAAAGCGTATAACTTGCGCCTCTGCTGATAGCCTCGATACCCATTGAGCCGCTGCCGCAAAACAAGTCGAGAAATCTGCTTTCCGCAACGTCGAATTGAATGACATTGAATATACTCTCCTTGACCTTGTCTCCGGTAGGACGCACATCGTTGCCTATAGGAGAGTTGAGCCTCTTTCCTCTGTATTTTCCGCTTATTACTCTCATAGGGTACTCCTAAAGGTCTTGCCTTTTTATTACGCCTTGCGGCGTAGTCAACATATCCAGAGGCTTGTCCCAACTATCGCAAACAACTTTGTCTATCACCTGCTCTTCAAAGGCAAGTCCAACCTTATAGGTCTCGACAGCGTTAAAATATCTGTCGTAATATCCCTTGCCTTTTCCAAGTCGGTTGAGCCTTTTATCTACGCCTAAAAGCGGCGTTACCGTCACGCTCGGACATACTTCGCTCGGCAACAACCTCTCTCCTATTGGCTCGTATATTCCCCAATTCGCTTCTTTATATTCTGTATCTCTATCCACCTTGACGAGCAACATATTCTCACCGTCTACTACAGGTAAATATACGTCTCTCGTTTGACAAAAATAATTTATAATCTCTTTGGTATCCACTTCGCTAGGCAGAGAATTATATATACAGATACTCCCGCTTGGCAACGGCGTGCGTTGCAAAATATTTGCAATAATACCGCTCTGCCTTGCCTTGTCTGATATATTGGCAATAATTGCTTTCAATTCCCTTCTTTGCGACGGCTTATCCATCATTTTTTTGCCTTATAATAGTTGATTAAACAGCCTTTAGAAATTATATCCCTTTCGTCTGCCGTCAATGCGTCGACAGTCAAAATCGTGTCGATGACTTTGTCGCCGCGTACTATCTTTGCGTCAAACTCGCAACCGCCATTTTCGATAGTATTTTTGACGTCGTATACGACTATTATGTCGCCTTCTTGATACTGCTCTTGCGAGATGAACGGCAGCATACCCCAATTTATGAGATTGGAACGGTATCTCTTGGTTGCGTACTCTTTGGCAATATTGCAAACTCCGCCGAGCACTCTTTGGCAACTTGCCGCTTGCTCTCTTGCGCTGCCGTCGCCGGGTTTTACAGCATATACGCCGCTGCCTATGGACACTGTGCCCTTGAGAGCAACACCTGCTTTATTGACTGCGTCGAGATACTCTCCGCCCAGTCCTCCGTTTCTTCTGCAAAGTTCGCCTTCAAAAATCTTCTTTGCCTTACCGACATATTCCGGACATTTTCTAGAAAGCGCAAATTCGGCAAGTTTCATTGGATTGGAGCGATAACTTGACGTCTCGCCAGACGGAATAAGTTCGTCAGTGGTCGTCACAGGGTCGTTGATTACTGCGGCGAGTTTTACGACTAAGTTGTCCGTCAAAGCAATTACTTCCGGCCAGTCGCAAATATTTGGACCGTACTCAAGATTTGCCTCCTTGTCGGGCTTACCCCAACCGTTGTAGACTCTCTTTTCATATATCGACTTATCGTATTCAAACGTGGGAATAGCATTGTCGTAATCCATATCCAAAGCGCTTGACAAAACGCCGCCGTTGGCTGCCGTCGCGGCAATAGAACGAGCGTCCATAAGAGCAACCGAAGCAATCTGATTATTTGCAGGCTTGCTTCCCTCTCTAGACTCAAAATTGCGAGTGGTATGTCTTATTGACAATGCGTTGTTGGCAGGAACGTCGCCTGCGCCGAAACAAGGTCCGCAGAACGCGCTCTTGACATTGGCGCCGCTTCTGACGAGTTGAGCAATCGCGCCCTTCTTGAGAAGGTCGTAATATACGGGCGTAGACGACGGATATACGCTGAGCGTAAACTTACCGTCACCCACCGCTTTGTCTTGAAGTATTCTGCTTGCTTCGATGATATTATCATACGTACCGCCTGCGCAGCCTGCGATAATACCTTGCTCTACTCTCACTTTGCCGTCGACGATCTTATCTGTCAACTTGAAGTTGATTTTTTTATTGTTGAGAAGGTCGTTACACTTCTTTTCAACCGCAGAAAGAACATCCATCGGATTATCTATCACATCTTGCAAGTTATATACGTTGGACGGATGGAAAGGCAGCGCGATTTGCGGAACGACCTTTGACAAGTCTACTTCCACAACGCCGTCGTAATATGCCAACTTATTAGGAGCAATAGCCGCATAGTCGTCCATTCTGCCTCTGATTGCATAATAATTCTTGACTTCAACGTCGTCAGTCGTCCATATTGAAGACAAACACGTCGTTTCCGTCGTCATTACGTCAATGCCGATACGGTATTCTATAGGCAAATTCTTGATGCCTTCGCCGACAAATTCCATAACTTTGTTTTTGACAAAGCCGCTCTTGAACACTGCGCCTATAATTGCAAGCGCAACGTCTTGCGGTCCCACGCCCTTTCTCGGCGCGCCTGTGAGATGAATTGCGACTACGTCCGGATACTTTATATCGTAAGTACGGCAAAGAAGTTGTTTGACAAGTTCCGGTCCGCCTTCGCCGACAGCCATAGTGCCCAGCGCTCCGTATCTGGTATGCGAATCCGAGCCCAAAATCATTTTGCCGCAACCGGACATACATTCGCGCATATATGTATGTATTACCGCTTGATGAGGAGGTACAAATATTCCGCCGTACTTCTTGGCTGCCGACAAGCCGAAGACGTGATCGTCCTCGTTTATTGTACCGCCGACGGCGCAAAGCGAATTGTGACAGTTGGTCAATACGTAAGGTATTGGAAATTCTTTGAGTCCGCTAGCCTTTGCAGTCTGGATAATTCCAACGTAAGTGATATCGTGAGACGCCAAAGCGTCAAACCTGATTTGCAGCGGTTGCCCTTTTTGCGTGACAGGCAAAGTATTGTGCTTTGCCAAAATGCCGTAAGCCATTGTGCCTTTATACGCTTCGTCAATGGCTCTTCCGTCCATACCCATTGCTTTCAATTCGTCCAAGGAGACGAACTTTCCGTCAAAATAATAATTCGCTTGCTTTAGTTCAATCATTTTGTGTTTTACTCCAAGTAATTTATTCTTTGTATTAAAATTTCCTTATATCTATTTAATTATATATCAACTTGTGATATATTGCAAGTCTATCCCCCTCTCACTTGCAGGCTTTTTTTACGGCAAACTTGCGACAAAAACCTATTGGACGATAAGATTGTTTTGACTTTCGCAGCCCCTCCAATCCCATATCTTCCTGTCTGTTGACGACTCTCACCCCGCCGTAATGCTTTTGAGCAAAAGCCTGACAGAGATACGAATATACTCCATCATACTCTATATCTCCCTTCTCAATATGTGTGATACCGACATTGGAAGGAGTTATCTCACCCAAAGAAAATCCTATGATTTTGCCTTGATACTCAATCACGTCGGCAAAGTAATTATCATATTTTTCCACCATTTCAAGAGCCAAAGCAATGACGTATTCTTCATTGTTTGCCATATCGTCGTATTCTTCGTCGTCAAACTCCTTACTCTCTTCCCAACCGTTGATAAATGCAAAAACTTTGTCTTTGTCTTGAGCTGCGTATGAGCGAAATACGCAACCGCCCTCTTGATTGGGAGTATACGCCTTGATAAAGTTGTTGACGTGATTCCGCTTGGAATGAAGTTTTTTACCTGCGTACGTCATAAGACTTTGAGGGTCGTAAAGATACTCGGCATAGTCAGCCGTATCCGCATATTCGTAATCGTCCCCCAAAATATCTACATACTGTTTTGGCGTGGACATAACGTACATATTCTCCCCATCTGTCTTGCACTGATTTGCGATATTGGCATACGCGTCTTTGATTTTATCCAAAGAGCAAAGCGGCGGCAAATATATACGGCCGTCGCCAACGCCTTCATCGTTGAACTTGTCGTGCGGTTTAAAACGAAGATAAATCACTCCGTTTTCTTGCGCTATCTCCATACTTGGATAGTTGAAAAAATCCCAGCCTTTGAGATAAAGCAGAGAGTAATCACTGCCGTCGTAGTCGGTGAGTCTTTGAATATTTGCAATGCTTGAAAAGTCCTTGTCATTAATTCCCCTAAACAGCATAATTTCCTTATTTTAGTTGTACATATCTTATTTTGTGTGTATAATTAAAGTATGAAAAAATTTTATCCCTTTAAACAAAAATCTTGGATATACGTCCTTTCCACACTTGCAATCATTATATTGTTAATTTTTATGATTGTCAAGATTTTGGGCATTGCAGGAGTCGGGAATTTGACGTCTTATCACCAAATCGAAGACACCGTGGCAGCCGTCATTATGGCGGCAGTGATAGTATTGCTCTGCGTATTCGTCTTTATCTGCGGTCTGTCATTTGGCAAAAACTCAATGGTCTATGTAATGGGATTCTTGGTCGAGCGCGTCAAATATGAAGATATAATCGTAATAAATATGGACGCAAAAGGCGAATTTATGTTGATATACTACAAGGTTAAAAGACGCGGTATGGTAAAAGACGCCAAGACGGGAGTAAACGCAGACGTGATTTACGTCAATTGCAACAGCAAGTATTTTGACGAAATAATAGAAAAGTTGAGAGAAAAACACCCCTCTCTCGTAGTGGAATTCGTAACGGCAAAACCAAAGAAAACCAAAGGAGAATAAATGAAAGCTGTACTGGCAAGCAACAACAAACATAAACTTATCGAAATAAAGGCTATGCTATCCGACAAATTTGACGACATACTCACACTCAAAGACCTTGGCATAGAGATCGAAATCGAAGAGAACGGAAAGACCTTTGAACAAAACGCTTACATAAAGGCAAGTACTATTGCTAAGATGACAGGTTTGCCTGCGATAGGCGATGACAGCGGAATTTGCGTCCAGGCTTTGCACGGCGAACCCAATATCTACTCTGCCCGCTACGCAGGCGAGCCTTGTAACGACAGAAACAACAATGAAAAGTTGCTTTCAAAACTTCACGCATTAGAGACCGACGGCAACAAAGTCGACAGAACGGCTTATTTCCAAAGCGTTGTAGTACTGTGCTATCCTGACGGTAGTTATGTCAGCGGAAGCGGTAGGACGTACGGAAAAATCATCGACGAATATCGAGGCGTCAACGGCTTTGGCTATGACCCGATATTCTTAAGCGACGAACTCGGCAAAACTTTCGGAGAGGCTGTAATGGAAGAAAAGAATACAATATCTCACCGTTCAAGAGCGCTCAAGGATTTGCTGTCAAAATTATAAGTCATCTTAAATCGCTTAAAAACTATAAATAAAATAAGGCAGGACTGATTTCACATGCCCCCAAACGGTCGCAAGCAACAAAAATGAGGTCATTTGAATTTCCTGCCTAATTATATAAATGACGTCTTAATTTCCTCTATAATCCCAAGTGACGGATATCTTTGACGAATTATCGTAATTATCCCAATCTATGCTCCACTTGTCGGGCTGAACAGACGCTCTACAATATACGTTGACCAAAGCGCATCCAAAGAACGCGCGCTCTCCCATATCATTTACGCTTATCGGAACTATAACTTTTTTAAGTTCGATACAGCCCGCAAAGACTTTTGCTCCAATACTCTCCACTCCGTCTGGAATATATAAACTTGAAAGTGATACGCAGTTCTCAAAAGCCGACGCTCCCACAGATTTAGTTTTGCCTAATGACACGGAAGTAAGCGCTGCGCAATTTGCAAACGCGAAGTCATTGACCACAGTGTCGGCGCCTGTGAGTGCAAATGAAGTCAAATTGGGGCAAGCCGCAAACGCCTCTTTGCCTATTGACGTAACGCTTGTACTAAAATTAGAAAACTTACAACCGTAAAAAGTCCTGTCGCCAATGCTCGTCAGAGTGCTTGGCAATGTAACTTTTACCAAACTACTGCAATTCTTGAAAGTATCGTCTTTCAAAGCGAGTATTTCGCAATTAAGCGTAATTCCGGTCAAGTTTTTACAGTCTTCAAATGCTCCCTCAACCATATCTTTCACAGGATAAACGCTGTTTCCGTAAGATATTTCTTTAGGTATGGTTACATCTCCGCTGATATCGACCGGCTGTCTTTTGACAACGGCATTGCCGTCTATTAAGTCGTACAATAATCCTCCGTATTTATATTCGATAATGCCGTTTTCATCAACTCCTCCACGAAAATCACAACCCCAATACGTTGGTAAATATTGATGTCCACTGTATGTAAACTTCGCATAGTATAAATTCCATTGACTTGCCCAGCCGTCCGGCTTTGAATCGGCTTCGCAAAATATTCTCAAGTTTTTACAACCGTAAAAAGCCCTCGACTCAATCTCTTGAACAGTGTTTGGTACAAATATCATCTTCGGATATTTCTTATTAAAAATCGTAGCCGATATCTTTTTTACTGAAGCTGGAATAATCAAAATATCATCTTCTTTATAATTTTCAAGATTGATTTCGCAAAGCGTCTGCGTACCGTCCAATTCTTGCTTTATATAATATATATCGTCAATATATTTATATCTACCAATTTCTAACGTATATGTAAATAAGTTTGCAGCAAACAACACCAAAACCAATAGAATGCGAATAACTTTACTTTTCTTACTGTTCACATTTATCGTACGCTTGCCGTCAATATAGATTTCCTCTTTAATAAAATGTGCGGAAAATGCAATTATTACGCTTATTAACGTCGGAAAGTTGAGAAGGATAATTAACAAAGTTATAATAGACGCCTTATTGTCTGCTTCTATAGGCGAAGTAATATACTTTATAGAACACAGTGCGCTTATTGCTAATGAAACTAGCGCAATGACGTACAATAATATTACAAAAAACTTTTTGCGTTTTTTGATTTTATTATCTTTCTTTTGCGCCTTTTGATCTGCGACTTGCCGTTCATAATCTTTGCGCTGTTGCACCTTGAGTTCGTCTATTTCCATAGGATAATTAGTGACTTGACTGATTTGATCTTCGCCGCAGTTGGCAAGCCAATTGTTATATCCCTCAGTATCTGCAATATCTACGGTAAGTCTTGCTACGTCGTCGTCGCAATAACAATCGAGCGCCAAAAGCATTAGGTAATAATATCCGTCATACTTCCCATCGCTTGAGCAACCAAGCAACAACTTGGCGTATCTCTCCGCGCCCTTTTTGTATCTCGCATCAAGACAAATCTGCGCAAGTTTGCCAAAATAAAACTCTTCCTCTTCTTTGTCATCTTTTAAAAATCCCAACAAACGGAATACGTCTTCGTCTATGTATTCTAAGTTTTGAGCAGTAATATTCTTCAATGCAAATTTAAGTATATCGGCAATCAATTGCGAATACTCGTCTTCGCTCTCGGCATATCCAAGCATCTTTTGAGTTTCGTCCACAGCGGTTTTAAACTGCTCGGTTTCAAACAATATTCTTATAATCGCGCATTGCGCTTTAAAATACAATTTCCCTTCAGTCAATGGCAACACTTTATGCAAAGCCTGCAAAAAGTATGACGCGCCTTCTGGCAAAGCCTGTTGCAACGCTCGCAAGTTGTCTGCATCAGCGTAATTGTCTACAAAATTATTTAACGCGCTCTTGTATCTTGCATTGTCAAGCAAGGATATGACGAAGTCAAAATATGCAAAGTTATCTGTCGTGTCTTCTATTGCTTTCTTGACAAGACAATCTATAAAACCGCTCTTTTTCCTAGCGTCGGCGTCAAACTCCAACGCATACAAAATCATATTCTTGACGCTTTCGTCAAAAGTATCTATTTGGGCAATACCGTCATAGTATGCGTATAGCACTGATATATCGCTTTGGGATATTAAAGACAACGCTCTTTGCATATACTCGAAATTAACGTGATTTTTGCATACCCATCCTTCTGCCCAATCGTTAATATCAGTATATCCATCGGCGAGCATAAGCGCCCAAAGTTGAGGCTTTTTTCTATTAGGAGCATTGTCTATGAGATATTCTGTGTATTTTCTTGCCAATTCGATATGCTCTGAATTCAATATCGTCTGAACAAGTTCTTCAAGATCCCTGTAATTTGAAGGATTTGACCTTATCCAAGCGTCGCAAAACTTCTCTGCTCTCTCAAACTGCTTTTGCTGTACAAATGAGTTGATAACTTTCATAAGTTGTTCGCCTTGAGCGGAGATGATTTCCACGTCTTCCACTTGCAATGCGCGCGAATGGATTTTGCGAGCCTGACCTCGGCTCACGCTCTGTCTTTTGTCAAACTTTATCTTACTGCGCTGCAGTTCCACCGTGTCTTCGCTAGACGCCAACACCTTGTCTATGTATCTCGTCAAGTCGCTATAGAACGTATTCTTGCCCGCATCAAGCACTTGCAAAGCGCGAAGTCTTGGTGGCAATGCGCTTGGCGAACAACCTTTCACAACTGGCAGAAGCGCATTTTTTTGCTTTTGTCCGTCTGCAATCTTATGCAAAAATCTCGTCCACTCGTTTTTCATCCAAGTGGATTCAAAATACTCTTCTTTTGAGCCGTAAACTATCATTACTTTGGCGGTAGAAAGCGCCTGAAAAATGTAAGGCTCATAGTTTTCCGCCGTAATTCCCTCAAGTGAGTATCTGCTGAAAAACACGTTGTATTTGTCTCTCGTGAGATTGTTGTAGAGGTCGGACAATTCTATAGAATCTTCTGTTCTGCCCCTCGTCTCATCGTCAGTATCTTTAAAACAGATAAAGACGTCATACGGCTTGATTTTCTTTGCCTTTTCTTGCCATTCTTTGCGAATGCTCTCTATCTTTTCGCCCTGCGATTCGTAATACTCTCTTTCTGCTGTCGGCGCAATATCCAAAACTTTTTTATAATTCTTATCGTCTTTAATACTACTTATTTCGGGAGCCCAACAAGTGGCTACTTTTTTGCCTGTGCGCAAATCGTCGACGTATTTTATTCCGTGCTTGGCAAGCGTAAGTCCCCAATATGCAGGATAGCAATTGGGAAAACTCTTGACGATATCCGCATAGAGTTCTTCCGCCTCAATAAATTTCTCCTGCGCAAATTTTCCCTCTGCAACCGCCAAAAGTTGGTTTTCTCTCGAATCCAATATTTGCGGCATAGGTCTTCCGCAGGAGTCGCATACCCACTTGCCTTTTTTGTTGACGTATGTTCCGCCGCAATTACATACTTTGTTATCTAGCATTTTTTGATACCTCAGAATTCTTGACTTTGTTACCGCAAATAGGACAAAACTCTGCATACCCCTCAAGCGGCGCGCCGCAAAATCTGCATTGCGACTTGTTGTGCTTTGAGTTTTGCGCTGGCGAATTGATATTGATGCTCAAACTTTCCCTATTACTTTCATTGATGACGGCTTGACAATTGCCAAGCGCGCGCAAAATTGCCAACTGTCCGTCGAGAGAATCTCTCTCGTCTTGCTTCCTCTCGCTGCGCAACTTGTCTGCGATCTCTTCTCTTTCTCTATATCTACGATTGAATTCTCTGTCGGCAGTCAGTCTCTCAAGCGCACCTTCGTCCCACATTCTCGCAGTAGTCATAATGAAGTATTCAAGTTTAAGACCGTAATCGTTGAAAAAACTCTCAATCTTATTTTTGACAAGATAAGACAACGCAATAAGTTGAGCGCTTATGTCAAAATAACTGAGTCCATTTTCCTTGAGAATAATAGAAAGCGACGAAGACAACTGCGCTGCAATTTGACTGCGGCAAAAATCCGCAAGATCATCTGTCGTATACGTCCTCGCGCCTGACACCAACTTCTTTCTGAAGACTTGGGTATCGCATATTGACACCTTTGCCTCTCCTGAAGAGCCAAGTCTGATGGGCATCTCAAATATTGGGTCTTGTATGTCAATGGGATTGGGAGTGCCCCACTTCAAGGAGATCACTGACTCTTTTCTTACATAGACGATTTCTACGTCGGCAGTATTATTGCCCGCGCTTAAATTAAATCTGCCTCCGCTGTATCTGTTGCGCACGCCGTCAACTGTGCACTCGGCTTGATAGTCCTCAGTGACTACGACGTCCAAAGAACTCTTGGCAGGTATCTGTTTGTAAGGAGCAAGCCATACCAAATCGTCTTCTGCCCCTTCAAATCTTACTATTTGCGTCTCCGTCTTCTTTTTAAAAAGTTTGTCTAAAAACATTTTCTTTCCTCCATTGCCATAATTTTACGCATCGATATTACAAAAAAAAGTATACTTTTCCTGACCAGAAAGTATTGCGTAAAAATACGTTTTGAATTATAATAAAATTATAAAAATACATCTTTTCGCAAAGATAAATATGCAGTCAGGAAAAGTATACTTTTTTTTGTAATATCGAAAATTTCTTCCAAATTTAGACTATAATTTTTTGAAATAAAAAACACGCTACAACTTTAGCGTGTTTTCTGTCTTAAAATAATATTGTATTCCAACAACTTTTCTAGGAGATTTTATGCATTGATCTGCTCTTCGATTATCTCCACGCTGTCAAGAACGAATTTTACGCAAGGACGCATTTTATAATATTCCTCGTCCCTCTCTTGAGGCATATATCCTATAGTGAGATTCTTGACCTCTTTGAGCAATTCACCGCAATTGTCTGAGCCATTGCGTTGTTTAAACTTGGCAACCATATCTTGCAAAATCTTGTACATATCAGCTTTTGCGTGCTTGGGGTCGTCGGAATGAGACAGGTATAAGCCCATTACAATTGCAAATGCGCTTACCGCTCCGCACAGATTTCTCGTCCTGCCAAAGCCTCCTCCAAAACCGCACGATACGCCAAGCAATTGCTTGCGCTCCAACGGCAATATGTCCTCAAACGCCAACACTACTGATTGGCAACAATTATATCCCTCTTTGAATAAATTGTATGCCTTTTGCTTTCTTGTGATTTCGTTTGACATATTAAAGTGAATCTTTGCTTGATTTTGCAGGTTTGAATGATACGACCTTTGACTCAGGAATTTGTATCTTTTCGCGCGTTGCGGGATTGATGCCCTCGCGAGCTGCTCTAACTTTTACTTCAAAGTTGCCAAAGCCCGGCAACAAAACTTTTTCTCCGCCTTTCATTGCATCCATAATACAGTCAAGCATTGCGTCACAGCAAGCCGATGCTACTTCCTTTGAGCAATCAGCCTTTGATGCGATTGCAGCGATGAGTTGATTCTTGTTCATAATGATTTTGCTCCTTTTTCTTAAAATAAATTTCCGTGTCTTGGCAACCTACCCCCACGTATCCGTCGAATAGTAAGGCGTTTTGCTCTTTTGTATGAGTATTAGTCACCCTAATCACATCTTTAATTTTATCACAATTACATTTCGATTGCAATACATTTTGGAAATTTATTCCTTCATCGTCAAACTCTGCCTTGTCAAACCTCTTTAGAAGATAAATAAAATCGTATCCGTCGCTTAGACGCCAAGTTGCTCTCATTTCAAAGCCCATAGAAAAAAATGAGGACATACTCGCTACATTTTGGGTGTGGACTACCCCGCATATCGCTATACGCCTTTTTTTCGCTTCATCGCACGCCAACTTAAGTAAATATTTTGCTATTCCCTGACCTCTATATTCTTCCGCTACCATAAGTCCTGAACTCTCGTAGACTCTCTCTATGCCTATATCATAAAAGGAATTGATAAGATTTGCAAGCGTAATTGCATACTCCTCATCAAAATCTATTGCAAAAGTGGCAATCAATTTTGCTCCGTCAAACAGTCCCCAAAAACAGCCGCTTGTCAACACAGCAAGCAATTCCTCGTCCTTATAAGGATAAAAGAACTCGATTATATCCAGCATAGATCTTTGGTTATCGAGAAAAGACTTGACAAAAACAAAGTCACTCTCTTGCATTTTGCAAAGAGAGTAACCTCTGTAAGCGTCCTCTTCAAGCCTTATCATTTGTCAGCCATCAATTTGACAAGCACGGCTTTTTGGGCGTGCAATCTATTCTCGGCTTCGTCAAATATTTCTTGATGATTGTCAATTACCTCGGCGGTGATTTCTTCGCCTCTGTGAGCGGGCAGGCAGTGAAGTACCATTGCGTCTTTCTTTGCGACTGCCAAAGTCTTCTCGTTGATTTGATAACCGGCAAAGGCTTTCTTTCTCTCTTGCGCCTCGCCCTCTTGTCCCATAGACGCCCAAACGTCCGTGTAAAGCACGTCGGCGTCATTGCACGCTTGCAATACGTCATCTGTAATCAAGAATTTATCTCCGTATGATTTTGCAAACTCCAACACTCCGCTGTCAGGCAAATGCGTCTTAGGACAGGCAATAGCCACGCTCATCCCTACCTTGAGACAACCGACGATAAGCGAATTTGCCATATTATTTCCGTCTCCTACAAAAGTAAGTTTGAGATTGTCAAACTCGCCTTTATATTCTCTTATAGTCATAAGATCGGCAAGCACTTGACAGGGATGCGCGTAATCCGTCAGTCCGTTGATAATAGGTATTGACCCGTACTTAGCCAAGTCCTCTACTTCTTTTTGCTCAAAAGTACGGATCATTATTCCGTCCAAATATCTCGACAATACTTTTGCCGTATCTTCCACCGGCTCGCCTCTTCCGATTTGCAAATCGCGATTGGACAAAAAGAGCGCCTGTCCGCCAAGTTGATACATACCAGTCTCAAAAGATACTCTCGTACGCGTAGACGACTTTTGAAATATCATTCCAAGACTTTTACCTTTCAAGTATTCGTGCGATATATTATGTTTTTTTTCATATTTCAATTGATCCGCAAGATTGAGAATATCTATGATTTCGCTCTCGCTCAAATCTGACAATTTCAATAAATGTTTCATATTACCTCATATATAGTTAGTTTTTATTTTTATCAATGACGATTTTCGACTTCGCCCGATTATATTATACCATTGATTTGATTATCGTCAACGCTTTGTCTATCTCATTATAAGTTATAGTAAGCGGGGGCAAAAGACGAACTTTTTGTTTTGCCGTAAGCATAATCAAACCGCGCTTAATACCTTCTTTGACAAAATCAGAAGACGTGTAGTCTTTTACCTTAAACCCTATCATAAGTCCAAGACCGCTGACTTGCTCTATTCCGTCAATCTCGGCAAGTTTTTCTTGCAGGTATTCTCCCTTTTGCTTGGCTTCGTACAAAAAGTCTTCGTCAATTCTTGCAAGTACGTAATTTGCGCCTGCGCATACTATTGGATTTCCTCCAAAAGTAGTGCCGTGCATACCAAAGCCCAATGTGTCCGAACATTTCGCCGCAGCAAGTACCGCGCCTATAGGCAAACCGCCGCCCAAGCCTTTAGCCAAAGTGGTGATATCTGCCTTAATCCCGAAATGCTCCTGCGCAAGAAATTTACCGGTTCTGCCTACTCCGGTCTGAACTTCGTCAACAATCAACAATACGTCGTTTTCGACGCAAATCTTTCTCACGCCGTTGACAAAGTCTTTATCAAGAGGAATTACTCCGCCTTCACCCTGTACGAGTTCCATCATAATAGCGCATACGCCGCCTTTTGCGACAAGGTCTTCTATTGCCTTTAGATTGCCCGCTTCAACATAATCAAATCCCTCGACAAATGGGAAAAAGTAATTGTGGAATACGTCTTGACCGGTCGCCGTCAGCGTAGCCATTGTTCTGCCGTGAAAAGAATTGACAAGCGTAATTATCTTGGCTCTGCCCTCTCCGTACTTATCAAAAGAATACTTGCGAGCAAGTTTTATCGCCCCCTCGTTAGCCTCTGCGCCCGAATTGGCAAAAAAGACCTTCTCATATCCGGTTCTTTCGCAAAGAGACTTGGCAAGCAATGCGTCAGGTTGTGAATAAAACAAATTGCTCACGTGATTGAGTTTGCAAAGTTGCGCGGTTACGCTTGCCACCCAGCCCATTTCGCAAAAGCCGAGAGAGTTGACGCCTATGCCAGCCGATAAATCAATATATTCTTTACCTTCGACGTCATAAGCGTTGACGCCCATACCCTCCACGATTTCCAAATCGTAACGGTTGTAGGTGTTCATAATGTATTTTTTGTCAATATCTTTTATGCTTTTCATAATCAGTTACCTTATATTTTTATTAAGAATTCTCGACTTCGCTTGATTTAACATATAATTTGGCAATTATGCTCGTACCTGTTTTACTTAATCAAAGTTCCGATACCCTTATTAGTCAACATATCCATAATAATCGAGTGTTTAATCCTTCCGTCGATTATTACCGCCTGGTCGACGCCCTGTCTGACTGCCTCTACAACGCAATCTATCTTGGGTATCATACCTCCGCTAATTATACCTTTTTTTATAAGTTTAGGCACTTCGCTGACTTTTACTTCACTGATGAGAGTGCTTTCGTCGTCTTTATCGAGAAGAAGTCCTCTGACATCTGTCATAAGCACCAAGTTTTCCGCGTGAAGAGCAGCCGCTATTGCTGCGGCAGCAGTGTCTGCGTTTATGTTGTATATCTTGCCGTCCTCTCCGCTTGCGACGGTAGCAATGACCGGGATATAATCGTTTTCCAACGTCACAAGAATAGGATCTACGTCAATACTCTTTATATCCCCAACGTTGCCAAGGTCAACTTCTCCGACTTTCTTCTTTGCAGTGATTATATTGCCGTCAATACCGCAAAAGCCCACTGCTTTTCCGCCCACGCCCGACAGGAGTTTGACAAGGTCTTTGTTTACTTTGCCTGCAAGCACCATCTGAACTATATCTGCCGTCTCGTCGTCGGTATATCTCAAACCATTGATAAACTTACTTTCTTTGCCAACTCTCTTGAGCATATCGTTTATTTCGGGACCGCCGCCGTGCACCAGCACGACTTTAACGCCTACGAGCGACAGCAAAACTATGTCGTTCATAACGGCTTTTTTGAGGTCTTCGTTGAGCATAGCGTTGCCGCCGTACTTGACTACGATTATTTTATCTCTGTATTTCTGAATATAAGGAAGCGCATTGACAAGCGTCTCGGCTTGCATACTTATGTTGTCCATATTTACCTCCGATAGTGTCGCAATGCGACGTTTTATTTTACCTTATAGGCAAAGTTAATCCTAAGACTTATCCAACTCGCCCAAGTCGAAATGACAATTAACTGATTAGCGCGATTTTCGCCCGCTCAAAAGCGAGGCGAAGTCGTATAGTATTCAGCCGTACACGTCGACTTCCCAAGTCCTGCAGTTAGAGCAAAAGACGTACTGATGTGCAAAGCCGCAATTATCGTTAGGTGCGATAATCGGCATTTATCCTCACATATTCATAAGTCAAATCGCAGCCCCACGCAGTGGCCTTAGCCCCTCCGCAGTTGCAAGTGACAACGATACATATTTCGTCTTCGGAAAGTATCTTAGTAGCCACGCTTTCGTCAAAAGGTACGCCTGCGCCGTTTTCGCAAACTCTTATCATACCGACTCTTGACTTGAGGTCAACGTCGATTTTGCTTACGTCAAATTTCTCGTCAGCATAGCCGATTGCGCAGAGTATTCTACCCCAGTTTGCGTCTGACGCAAACATTGCCGCTTTTACCAACGAAGAGGATATGACTGATTGCGCAATTGCCTTGGCTGACTTAATATTCTTTGCCTTGACTACTTTGCATTCCAAAAGTTTGGTCGCGCCCTCTCCGTCCTTGGCAATTTCTTTTGCAAGATACTCCAAAATCTTTTTGAGACACTTGCAAAATTCATTGAATTCCTTGCCTTTATCTGTTATCTTTTCATTTCCTGCTAAACAAGATGAGAGTATGCTAAGCATATCGTTGGTAGAAGTATCTCCGTCAATGCACACCATATTCAATGTGTCTTTGACTACTTTGCCCAGCGCCAAAGAAAGCATTTCGCTGGATATATTTACGTCGGTCGTCACAAAACAAAGAAGCGTGGCCATATTAGGATTAATCATACCGCTACCCTTTGCTATTCCGCCTATATGACACTCTTTGCCGTCAAGTTCAAATGAGTATGCTATCTCCTTCATTACTCTGTCTGTCGTCATTATGGCTTTAGCGGCATTTGCGCTGCCATACTCAGACAAACCGTCCGTCAAGCGTTGCATACCGTCGCTGATTGGTTGCATATTGAGCGTCTCGCCTATCACGCCAGTAGACGCGACCACAACGTCGCTTGCTTTGATACCGGTGTGTTTTTGTACTAAATCGCACATCGTCTGCGCCTTTTCTATACCGTCGGCATTGCAAGTATTTGCGTTGCCGCTATTGCAAATAACCGCCTGCGCCACACCGTCGGAAATATTGTTTTTCGTCACTGTGAGCGGAGCGCCTTTGACTTTGTTTTTTGTATATACGCCTGCTGCCGCGCAAGGTACGTCGCAAGTGATAAGAGCCAAATCAAGTTTGTCCTTATTCTTCCTTATTCCACAGTGTATGCCATTGGCTTTAAAACCCTTAGCGGCGCAAACGCCGCCTGATATTTTTTTCATATTAACCTCTTTACTTTAGAATGCCGGCGGAATATAATCCAATCCGCTCGCCTCTTCCAATCCAAACATTATATTCATATTCTGTATTGCCTGTCCTGCCGCGCCTTTGACCATATTGTCAATTGTCGACACAACTATTGCTCTATCGGTATGTTCGTCATAATGCAACGATATATCGCAATAATTAGAATATTTTACGTTACGCAAGTTGGCGACTTCGCCAAGTTCAAGCACTCTGACAAACTTCTCATTCTTATAAAAATCCACATATATCTCGCGTAATTCCTTAACTGTAATAGGCTTTTTGACATTGAAATATATCGTAGATACTATACCTCTGTTGACAGGCAAAAGATGCGGAACGAACGTGACGTTGACTTTTTTCCCGCAAAGATTGGACAACGTCTGCTCAATCTCGGGAGTATGTCTGTGACTTGCAACTTTATATGGAGCAAATGCCTCGTTGCAGTTGGGATAGTGCGTATTGTCGGCAAGCCCTCTACCTGCGCCGGTCACCCCGGACTTGGAATCTATTACGATAGTATTATCCGCCGCCAATCTTATTGCCGGAGCAAGTCCCAACGCTATGCTGGTGGGATAACAGCCGGGATTGCCTATGATAGGCTGCCCTATATAGTTCAACCTATGCAATTCGGGTATACAGTATACCGACTGAGTATGCAAAGCCTCGTCTTCGTATTTTTTGCCGTACCACTTAGCATACTCATCCGCACTGTCAAGACGAAAATCTGCGCCCAAATCAATCATTTTTACGCCCTTTGCCAAACACTTGCCCGCAAACTTTTCGCTCAAGCCGTGCGGCAAAGACGTGAAAATCACGTCGCACTTATCTATAATATCCTCATTTTGAAGAGTATCTTCGCAAATACCCTTGAGATTGGGATATACTTCGCTTATTTTTTTCCCCTCATAACTCACCGACGACAACGCTGTCAATTGAGTATGAGGATGCAGGGAAAGCAGTCTCACGAGTTCAATGCCCGCGTATCCCGTCGCGCCTATTATACCTACTTTAATCTTCTTCATATTCTTTTAATACCGTATTTTTTATTTTGTCTATATGCTTAGACACAGCCTCCGGAGCAGGTCCGCCTGTGACTTTTCTCTCCTGCACGCATTGTCGCAATGATATTGCGTCGTATACGTCCTTATCAAACTTATCGCTTAATCTTTTATACTCCTCAATCGGCAAATTGTCAAGCGTCAAGCCCTTGTCTATGCAAGTTGCCACAAGCGCGCCCGTGATTTTGTAGGCGTCTCTAAAAGCAAGTCCCTTCTTGACAAGATAATCGGCGCAATCGGTGGCATTGATAAAGCCCCTTTTGCCTGCATTTGCCATATTGTCCTTTAATACTGTCATAGTATCTATCATTGGAGTCAACGTGCTAAGGCAAAGTTTGATTGTATCCACACTGTCGAATATCGCCTCTTTATCCTCTTGCATATCCTTATTGTAAGCAAGAGAAAGCCCCTTCATCATCGTCAGCAAAGACGTAAGATTGCCTACGCATCTGCCCGTCTTTCCCCTTATTAGTTCGCATATATCAGGGTTTTTCTTTTGCGGCATTATGCTAGAGCCGGTAGAATAGGCGTCGTCAAGTTCGACAAACTTAAATTCCCAACTACTCCACAATACCACTTCTTCCGAGAGCCGCGACATATGCATCATACATATCGCAATAGCATTGGCAAGTTCTATGCAATAATCTCTATCACTGACTCCGTCGAGCGAATTTTGCATCGGGCATTTGAATCCCAGATACTCTGCTGTAAACTCTCTGTCTATAGGATAAGTCGTAGTAGCCAAAGCGCCCGAGCCCAAAGGACATTCGTTCATCAAATCAAAACAGTTGAACAGTCTTATCATATCCCTCTTGAACATCTCGACGTAAGCCATAAGATGATGCGCAAAAGTAATGGGTTGCGCTCTCTGCAAGTGAGTATATCCCGGCATAACGGTGTCGAGATTTTTCTCGGCTTTTTGGACAAGGGTAGCAATAAGCCCTTTGATAAGACCGACGATGACGTCTATCTCTTTGCGAAGATACATTCTCAAATCAAGCGCGACTTGGTCGTTGCGACTTCTTGCCGTGTGCAGTCTTTTACCCACTTCGCCAAGTCGCTCCGTCAGAACTTGCTCTATAAACATATGGATATCTTCGGAACTCATATCAAATTCCAACTTGCCGCTCTTGATATCGTCATAGATATTTGCAAGTTCTTTTGCAATGACCTTGCTGTCGTTCTCGCTTATGATACCTTGCTTGCCAAGCATTCTCACGTGGATAATACTGCCTTCAATATCCTCTTCAAACATACGGCTGTCAAAAGATATGGACGAGTTGAAGTCGTTGACTTTGCTGTCCAATTCTTTTTTAAATCTGCCTTGCCACATCTTTGCCATAATATACCTTTTATGCCTTTCATTTTTACGTATAAAGATAGTTGCCTCAAAAGTAACTATCTTCTATACGTTTATATAATTATTTATTGGTTTTTTGCTTTATTTCTTACGCTTTGCGTCCATCATTGCCTTAACCTTGATAGGCAATCCAAATAAATTGATAAAGCCTTGCGAATCCATCTGATCGTATACGTCGTCTTGAGCAAAAGTAGCAATATCTTCGTCATAAAGCGAATACGGACTCGTTACGCCGGCATTGGTAATATTGCCTTTGTAAAGTTTGAGTTTTACGTCGCCGGTAACAGTCTGTTGAGTGCTGTCCACAAATGCGCTCAAAGCCTCGCGAAGCGGCGTAAACCACTGTCCGTTGTATACCAAATCAGCAAACTTAATAGCAATTTGCTGTTTGTAATGCGCAGTCTCTTTGTCAAGACACAACGTCTCAAGCACTTCGTGCGCGTGATACAAAATTGCTCCGCCCGGAGTCTCGTACACGCCTCTGCTCTTCATTCCGACAAGTCTATTCTCCACAATATCCGCAAGACCTATACCGTTTGCCCCGCCGAGTTCGTTGAGTTTGCGAACTATATCGCTGCCTTTCATCTTCTTGCCGTCTACCGCAACAGGTACACCCTTGTCAAAACTGATAGTGACATAAGTCGGCTTATCCGGAGCCTTTTCGGGAGTTACGCCCATCTCCAATATCTTATCATACATAGGCTCATTAGCCGGGTCTTCAAGATCGAGTCCTTCGTGCGATAGGTGCCAAATATTCTTATCCTTGCTGTAATTTGTCTCGCGGTTGATCTTAAGAGGAATATTATGCGCTTCTGCGTAATCTATCTCCTCGTCTCTCGACTTGATGTCCCAAATTCTCCAAGGAGCAATAATCTTCATATTGGGGGCAAATGCCTTAATGGCAAGTTCAAATCTAACCTGGTCATTACCCTTGCCCGTACAACCGTGACAAATCGCGTCAGCGCCCTCTTTAAGGGCAATCTCGACAATTCTCTTTGCTATTACCGGACGAGCAAAAGACGTGCCAAGCATATATCTGTTTTCATAAATTGCGCCGGCTTTGACGGTAGGGAATACGTAATCGTCTACAAATTCGTCCGTCAAATCTTCAATATATAATTTACTTGCGCCGGTCTTGAGCGCTTTTTCCTCAAGTCCGTCGAGTTCTGTGCCTTGACCAACGTCACCGCTTACGGCAATGACTTCGCAATTATTGTAATTTTCTTTAAGCCAAGGTATAATTATCGAGGTGTCAAGTCCGCCCGAATATGCCAAAACTACTTTTTTGATATCACTCATAACAGTGTCTCCTTTTTACTCTAAAACTTTTATACACCTATAATAT
>WSNH01000171.1 GCA_013316135.1 Clostridia bacterium | reverse complement strand
ACCGTGGATTTTGACGCGATTAAATAATTATGTCTATATAAAATAAATGCCACCCGAAATCGGGCGGCATTTTTAGTTTTGTTTGAGATTTTACTCTTTGTCTGCTTTTTCGTCCATTGTTTAGGTTTCTACTTCGGTTGTTATGTCTGCTGTTATTTCGTCATTAGCAAGGTAGTCGCTGACTTGCAGACCGTCGCTTTCACTTTGCGGAATTGCGTCTGCAATCTCTGTTTTGACGATTGCGCTTTCATCTGCAATCACGACTTCGGGCAGGTGAGTGCCGTCTTGATTGTAATAATTGGGATTATACATCAATCTGCCTTTATCGGGATCGCCTTTGCCGCGTTTAATGCTCCAAGCGCGTTTAATTCTTTCATCAAAGAAGAGAATTGCCGGAAGCAAGGTGAATACGAATACATAACTCATTGTGGTGCCGATAGCAAGCAATCTCGTAATTTGACCTACTATCATATTGGTTGTAATGAGGTGTACAAAAGCGCATACGCCTATGAGGATTAAAGCCGAAGTTGTTACGCTCGGAGCGGCTCTATTGATAGCGTTCTTGATAGACTGAATTGACTTGACGCCGGATTTCTTTTCTTCAAGGTATTTTGTCGTAAGCATAATAGCGTAGTCTACGGTTGCGCCGAGTTCTATAGCCGTAACTATTAGGTATGCTACAAAGTTTATAGTGTGCGCAGGATTTATTAGCGAAGTAAAGTATACTAGCGACAGGTTGATCCATATGCCCGATTCAATTACAAGCATCAATATTATTGACAATTTGACTTTCTTAAATGTCAACAAAAGTATCAACAAGACGATTGCTGCCGACAGCAACGTGACGAGCAAAAAGTCGCTTGGAGTAACTCTCGCTAGGTCATACGAGCCTTGAGCAAGCCCCGTAAGATAGATTTGATAACTTGTCGAGTTGTCCATCAAATTATCTTTGAATTGGTTGATTGGCTCTATAGCGAGTTTGTACTCATCGTAGTTTGTATTTTGCAGAGCAAGGAAGTTTGCCACTGCTTTTTGCGCTTCGATTACTTTGAGATAAGGTTCGTTGGCATTATTTAAATCATAATTTTCAAATGCTTCCATAGCGGCAAATTTGATTTCTTTTAATGCATTATACGAATATTGAGTTTCTATTCTATTTGTTATTTTACCTTCACTGTCAGCGTTGTTGAGCGTAATAGTGTAGAGCATATACGATTGTTTGTCGGAATCCTCGCGGTTGGCTATGAAGTTGTCGTATAGCAAACTGTATATTACGTTTTTGATCGAACTGTTTTCTATGCTTTCAAAGTCGTCTTTGGATAATATAGTTGCCAAAGAGAATACTTCGATTACGTGGCTCGTATCTTCAGATAATTTCATTTTGAGACTTCCGTCTTCTTCATATTGCAATTTTCCGTCTGCGTCGAGTTCTGGCTCGTAGCCTATCTTCTTGACCTTTTCTATAAACGCCAAATGCTTATCCATACTTTCCGGGCCATCGTAAGGCACGAGCACGATTGCTTGGTTGTTTATCATACTTGCCATTTGCTCCGGCAAATTGGGATCGGGATTATCAACGGAAGTAGCCACATAACTTAGCGGTACTTGAAGTTGGAAGTAAGCGCAGGGCAGAGCTAAGCCAAGCACGAGTACGACAACTATAGCCGCAACCGCAGGGTGTGTGATACCTTTGGAGATAAACTTAAGTTTTGGAGCAAAGATCCATTTGTGTTTAGTCTTTTTGATACCTTTGCTTAATATAAGGATAAGGATAGGCTGCAAGAACACCGTAGAAAGCAAGGAAAGTATTACGCCCTTTGCAAGTACGAATCCGAGGTCATAACCTATTCCGTAGTCCATAAAGAACAACGCTAAGAAGCCGCCTACCGTAGTAAGCATACTTGCTGAAATTGCCGATATAGTCTTTGGCAGCGCCGCAATCAACGCGTCTTTGGGTTGAGGGTGCAACTTGAGTTCTTCATAATAAGTGTGCATCAAGAATATGGAGTAGTCCATTGCTATTGCAAGTTGAAGTATTGTTGCGCAGGATGAAGTAATAGATGAAATCCTGCCGATAGGATTACCTGCAATGATGTTGCTGCCCATATTAAGAAGTATGGATATGCCAAGCGTAGCAAGGAATATCAATGGCTCAAGGTAACTTTGAGTGGTGAGAAGCAAAATCACTAAGCACACTGCTACGGCAATGAGTATAAATTTGGGCATATCACCAAGCGAGGACTTTAAGATATTGCGGGCGTTTTGCGCGTTACCGCCTATATAGTACCAGTCGCTTATATCCTTTGGACCCAAACCGTCTTGAGCGTCAATGTGTCTTTTGATATAACTGGTATAATTTCCCGAACCTTGAGTCTTTGCTTCGCCTCTTATAATTTTGTCAATTTCGTCCAATGCGGCAATGGTCTCTTCATCTCCGCCTGCAGTCTTGAAATACAAAGAAATGATATAGGTATCTACGAATTCAGTCTTTGTGACTTCTTTACCGTCGATTATTGTCGTGAAGGTATATTCTGTCGTTTTGACAAATTTTTCTCTTGCGTTTGCCATAGCCTGTTCGGTATCAAAGGCATTTCCTGCCATACTCAATTTGTTGAAAGTGCCTATCCAAACTGGGTCTTTTGCAAGATAGTCGCTGATAATCTGCGTCGACTTAAATTGACTTACGATTCTTTCGACGTCTTTTTCCGTCGCATAAGAAATCGCAAGGTTGCAGTCGCCGATAATATCATATTCGTTTTCCAAGATTTTTTTGGATACGATAGTGTCGCTGTCTTTGTCAAGATAGACGATTAAGTCGCTTTCTTTTTGGACAAAAAACACTCCTATTACGGAAAGGACAATCAAAACCGTGAAGGTGATTACTAAAGCCAACTTATGGTTCATTATCCAATTTGATAATTTGTGCATAACGCGGTGCTCCTAAATAATTATTCGTATATAATATATCAAAATATTAATTTTTTTTCAATAGAATGAGGTATTATATTTGAAAAATATAACGGACAAATTTTACGA